>CAYHQD010000111.1:0-4180 GCA_964358905.1 uncultured Candidatus Peribacteria bacterium | reverse complement strand
CATATGGCGCAAAAAGAAAGGAAATGGTGTTTGATATTTTTGAAACACATACCTTCGAAGGACTCGATATTGCAGAGATTTTGAGAGCACAAGATACCATGTTCAGAGAACGTGGACATGACCTGACCCCAGAAGAATTGTATGAGATCGGTAAAACAATCGAAGGACAAATAGAAACAAACGGCATTCACGCGTTGATACTCTCCGAGGATGCATACAAACTCGAAAGCGAATATATGAATTTCAGAACATTACTGGCCTATCCGATAAATATGAATGGAGAAGATGGCGAAGAAATGGCGAATCGCCTGGCATGGAAATTAAAAGCGAAAAATGCGTATTCCGAACGTCTTCATTCACTGTTTACCGCGTTCGGCGGAAAAGACTTCGCCGATAAACTGGATGAATATGTGGAAAGTTACGGAGTGATTCAATCATACAAACGAGAACAAAATTCACTATCTCTAACTCTGGCAAAATCATATTATGAAAAAACCTCAGAACTGTCAGCTATCAAAAAAAATCCCCTGAGAAAGAAAATTCTGGAAAAAGAGATTGCCGATTTGCAAAAACTTCCCGCATTCCAAACCGAGAAAACACGGTACGATGAATTAACGAAAAACATAATTGACGAGAGAAAAAAATACGAAGATATCGATGGTGACACACATCCGCTCGATAAACTCGAAGAAATACTGGTGCTCGATTATGGGGAACTTCTGACCTATGCGGCACTGGAAATGAAAGAAGAATTCGCAACTCCATTCTTCGTGGGACTCGGTATGGAAATAAATCTCGCGGCGATAAGAGCGGGTACCACACAAAGTCCAACATTTGGTATCAATATGGGCACAGAACTCGCCGGTGGAACAAAATTAAACGCCCTCGCGATATTCCTTCCCGATAGAATACAATTTGGGGGAGGTGTCTCACAAGGAATTGGTGCAAGTCCACGCACACCGCGCACTCACACCACCGTATATGCTCATGTAACCGGCGGTGTAGTACGACAGTCACCACAGGCAAATGCCTCCGGCGGTCTACTCATTACGACAGAGTCAAAATCCGGCATACACGAAACCTCCTTCGGCGTATTCGCAAAAGGCGAAATATCGACAACTCCCGAAGTAATGGTGGGCATCAATTTGGAGCATGGAAGAATCCGTCCGGAGCGACTCATGACAAAACTCGAAAAAGAATTAAAAGATGTTCGTGCACCCGGACTTGCGCAAGAACTAAAACGCATAGACACATATTTCGACCAACATCCCGATTTCAAAAACTTCAATCCGTTGGAAAAACAAACATTGATCCACGGTGCGAAAACCGCACTCAAAGAAATATTCCTGGAAGGCATTGCGGAGGCGGAAGCGGGCAAAGCCGCCATGCCGAAAAAACTCAGATTTGATGGTATCAGCTTCGGTGTCTCGGCAGGAGTGAAACCGGATGGTATGCCACTGGAAGTATTCGCGGGAGTACGTATCGTCATGGACGGAAAAGTATACGTAAAACGTCTCACGGATCCTGAGCACATCATGGATGAGTCCTCCGATCAGCGCATGTTGGAGGCCATAGAAGGCATGAAAGTGGGAGAAGTGAATTTGAGCTCACCTGTCACGATCGAAGGTGCGAATATTATGTCACGTACTCGAATCGAAGAAATGCTAGGTAGAGGTGAAGACGCATTACTACATATGCAATTTACCAGATCGGGCATCGGAGGTGAAAAAATAAGAGACGAAGAAGGTAAAGTTGGCATCGCTCTAAAATCGGCATTTGAACTCTCCGTGGGCATAATGCCACTTGCAACCTTCATGAAGGGACAAGAAGAGAAATTTGGAAAATATCTCGAAAAATATAATCAAGATGTAGCTCAGGCAGAAGTCCATTTCGATAGCATGGTGGACTCCTTCCGCGCACGAATGGTATTTCAAAACACTCAAGGATTCAGCGAGGTTCACATAGATCCTCAAGCGGAGCAACTGGTGGAAATCGATCCCGAGACGGGAGATCTCATATTTGATCTCTCGGGCGGATACCCGATCATCACCAAAGAAGTATTTGAATACGTCGCACCGAATTACGGCACCACCACTCTCAACGTATTCACCATCCGATTCAACTCGCATATGTCACGCAATGAAGTGGAGAAACTTGAGAAAGGATATTACTTTATCGAGAACAACAACGACGAAGTGAAATCCCGTGCAATCCGACTCGACCCCTACCGCCCTATCGAACGCGACACCGGCATCATAGAAGAAGCGGTCGGCGAAGGTGAAAACTCGTTTAAAAAACGATATAATCAAATGGAGGAAACCCTCAATTATGTCCGCAATGCACATAAACTGTTTGCGGATGGATTCGAAGGAAACACAATTATCAGCCCCGCACTACACCCGTTGTCAGTGGAAAGAACCGAGAAAATACGCAAAGCGGTAGATCTTTTTGTGCCACCCGAAAATTCAAAGCTCTCAAAAGTTGAGCTTGATCGAAGATTGAAAATTGAAGCGTTTTTCACCATCAGCGTAATGACGAGCGGCAATGAACAAGTACTCAAACAAAAGCTCTTGGATCCAGAAGATAAGAATATGCAAGACGCGATAAGGGAAGCTGAAGAATTCGTTCAATACATACGAAATTGGTATGCAGAACAGTACCCCGGACAAACAATGAACGAAAAAGAAATTCAATTCTTCTTGGGAGAGCTGATCTTCAGAACATTTTACAACATTCACCAAAGTGGATATGAACTCCCGAAAGGTTCAAAAATAAAACCCGAAAATGAATTTTTCTTAGCACCTGAAGAAATTTTTACTGACCCGGAAAAAAGAGAAAAGCCGAAGTCGGATGGTGCAAATAAGATTTACCTCACCATGGGACGATATCTTTCTCACCTTATGGGTTCCGCATCCGCAATGGCGGAAGGAGTAGCTACAAATTATGTGGAACTTCACTTTAGCAACCTGACGGAAGACACCGCTCCTAAAAAATCAGAGAGAATAAAAGAACTCACAGACTCTCTCATAGACCCTATCTTCGACCATGTGATCACACAAGTAACAATCGCGACAGGAATTGGAATACCTGATGCGAAAGAACTTTGCGAGTATCTCGTATACAAAAATTTGAGTGAACGTGGAGGAGAAACCGGTGCACATTATATAGAGAAGCTCGGACTTAAGGGGCTCGCTAGCAAGAAAGCCGATCTTGATAAAAAACTGAAGACCCCACAAAATATCCGTGCATTCTACAATGCATACGAATCAGTCTTTGGAAAATCATCTCAGAATGATGCGATCTGGCTGAACGAACTGAATCCCGCATTCGCGTCAGCACGACATTTTGACATAGGCATGATCAAAGGAAAAGGCAAAGATGCCATAACCTATTATATAGCCGGAGGCAGAGCGGTAGAAGCGATCTCCACGGAATTCGGAGGACTGCGACGTGCGATTTTGGATCCACTTCAAGAACCCCAGCGCGCAGATGAAAGTGATGCGGACTATGCGAAGCGAAAAGAACGCGCACTCATGGTGATGGAATACATGTCCCCACTGCCTAGAATACAAGGTGAAAATAATGCTGAATTCAATCCAATGAAAATCGAACAAGAATTATTCTTACAAAAAGGAGATAAATATTTCCGCTCTTCACTCGATCGAGATCCTAAAAAAATCAAAGATATAAAAAGTGCGGAAGATAAAAGCAAAGAGATACTCGGAAAACTCACCCTTACCCTCGCCGATGTGAAAGACTACACGTCAAGTACTCTCGGCCTTCAGGTACTCGAATGGTCGGGTCTCTACATGAATCAGACGAACGCGGAAATAATGATCAATCTCTTCAAAGACGTTCGTGAAAAACCATACTATCAAAAATCGCCGGATCCAAAAGCCCAAGTTCTAAATTCGGATCTCGAAGTAGCATTAACACCTCCTCAAAAAGCCGCATTCACGGAATTCGTAAGTGTCGTGACCCTCATGCGCGAAATCGCCAAATTCACTCTCGATGACGAAAATCAAGCGATGTCCATGGTGGGCCTAAACGGCATACGCTATGACGTGGAAATGCGCTACGTGCCCGTGGATCATATTTCCACGGGAATTGAGGAAGTTACCGCCGCACTAGACCAGATTAGAACGATTTCATCAAATATTTCAAGCCTCAAGCCCGCCGC
>CAYHQD010000110.1:0-4189 GCA_964358905.1 uncultured Candidatus Peribacteria bacterium | reverse complement strand
TAGCTCTTCTTCCTATAATATCCTTGCACTCGATATAGGAACGGAATTTGTGAAAGCGCTTATCGTCGAAACCGATGGAAAGAAGGGAAAAATTATCGGGATTGGAAAGTGCAGACAGAAGCTCGGTGATATGCAAAGCGGCACAATCACGGACATATCGGCAGTGATTGAGAATTGTCAAAGAGCCATAAAGGATGCAGAGCGTATGGCGGACAGTGATGCGAGTCAGGTCATTATCGGCATCGCGGGAGAATTGGTGAAGGGCACGACCAACAACATCACCTATCTGCGTAAATCCCCCGATGAAAAAATCAACCTCGACGAACTCAAAAACATCGTACACAAGGTTCAATGGAAAGCGTTTGATAAGGCGAGAGAGGAGCTCGCGCTTGAGACCGGGTACAATGAAATCGATGTCAAACTGGTGAATGCGGCTATCGTGGACGTACGTATCGACGGCTACAAAGTATCCAATCCCATCGGATTCCAGGGTAAGGATGTGACCATGAATGTCTTCAATGCGTTTGCTCCACTCGTACATTATGGCGCATTGCAAACTATCGCCGCCGAATTGGATATGGACCTCATCGCAATTACCGCAGAACCCTACGCGGTCGCACGCTCACTCCCTTACGAAGAAGGCGGACAGATGAGTGCCATATTTATAGATATAGGCGGCGGCACCACCGATATCGCAGTCGTGCGGGACGGTAGTTTGGACGGCACAAAGATGTTTAGCCTCGGGGGTAGAAGCTTTACGAAACGCCTCACGCAAGAACTCAATGTTTCCTTCGAAGAAGCGGAAGAAATTAAAATCGCCTACTCCGAAGAACAGCTCGAACAGCAGTCCTCCAAAATTGTGCGCGAGGCGATGCAGAGCGACTCGGAAATCTGGCTCGCAGGAATCGCACTCACGTTAAGCGAATTTGAAAATGTGGATATGTTCCCTTCTCGCATACTTCTTTGCGGAGGAGGTTCACGTCTACCGGAAATCAAGGAGGCATTGGAATCACGCGACTGGCACAAACGCCTTCCCTTCGCACGTAAACCTCATGTAAGTTTCATGAAACCCAAATATATCTCCACCCTCACCGATGCAACCGGGAAAATAAAGGATCAACAGGATATCACGCCGATGGCGCTGGCGAATCTCGGCATCGAATATTCCGGAGAAGAAAAAATTCTCTCCAGCCTGTTGCGCAAAGTCGTGCGCATAACCACATAGTAAGCCCATGGAAGAACACATCAAAAAACTTTCAAAGAAAAAAATCATCTACATAGAGATCGATGATGAGATAACCACCATATTCGACAAACTGAAATCCGTGCCACACAAGGAAATTTATCTCATGGCACCAAAACGAGCCGCTCTTTTTCACAGCATCGTCAATCTCAAAATTCTGAAATCGAAATTGGCGGATCTCGGGAAGGAACTCGCCATCATCACCCATGATCCCGTCGGACTTAAGCTCATCACACAGGCTGGCATACGTGCATTTGATCAACTTGAAGCCGATGTGCTCGCGACTACTCCGCGTCCGAAAGTCGCACTTGATGAACCAGTTGCCGCACGCGGCAATGAACAACCGGATGAAAACCCGAAACGAATGAAAAATAAAAAAATGGCCATCATAGATATAGTGAAGAGAACGCGTGATATCGCACAATACAAATTCGGACTCATGATGCCTTTTAATCGTATCAAGGCGAAGATCCAGCAACCGCGCGAAACGAAGCTCGTGCTTATCACCCCAAGCAAGCGCGCATTTTCAACCCTTCTCGTGGCAAGCATCGGACTCTTCATCCTGATCGCATATTTCGCACTTCCCGGCGCAACCATAGAACTCACCACTTCACCCAACGTACTCCAACGAAGCGTCAATATCACCCTCGCGGATGCTGTGCGCAATTCGAGTGAATTCAAAAACCCCGGTGGAAAATTGATCGCCACCTACCCCGTCTCCGCCTCTATAGAAAAGACTCTCCCATACAATTCCACAGGCGAGTACTTCGAAGGTTCCAACGCCACGGGAAAAATCACCATTATCAACAAAGGCCCGAACAACTGGCCGCTTGTGGCGAATACCCGTTTTCAGACACCGGACGGACTCGTATTCCGCGTCAAACAATTCGTCACCATCCCCGGCACCAAACAAGTGGAAAAAACGCGTGAAGATGGGAGCACCTACACCGATACCATTCCAGGAGAAATAGAAGTATATGTCGTCGCGGACACCGAAGATGCGTTTGGCAAAATCATCGGCGATCGCGGTAATATTCAACCCACCACGTTCTTCGTCCCAGGCCTCTCCAAGACGAGTCAAAATATTCTCTACGCGACGAGCAAAGAGCCATTTACCGGTGGTCAAACCGTCAGCAAACCGCGCGTCGTACAAGAAGACATAGATGCGGCCAAACAGAAACTGCTCGAGACTCTCAAAGGTGAAGGAGTCGAGCGTCTGCGCGAAGAAGTCGAACGTCAGAATCGCCTCAAAAATACCAGCCTGCGCCTCATGGAAGATTCGTTCGTATTGGAATTTTCCGAACCCGCATTCACCGTCCCAGACGGCCTCATAAGCCAAGAACTCGAGGAATTCACGATCAGCGGCACCATCACCGTCACAGGCATCGCCTACAATTTCAATGAGGTTATGAATATGCTCAAGCAGGATCTAAAACTACATAAAAGTCCGGAAAAATATCTGGTCTATATTTATGATAAATCGTTCACCTACGATATCGTGGACATCGACGCGAAAAATAAAAAGATAAAGATCACCGCATCCATCAAGGGAATAGAAGAATTTGATATAGACCCCGAGAGTGAGAACGGTCAACGCTTATCAAAAAAAATCAAAGAGCATGTGCTTGGCAAAAGTAAAAAAGAGGCATCCGCCTACATCCAAAATCTCCCCGAGGTAAATAAGGTAAATATAAAAACCTGGCCGGGCTGGGCTCCCAACCTGCCGAGCGTCCCTGAGAATATAAAGATAAAAGTAATCCAGGGAGAGCCGGTGGAAGAAGCAGCGAAAGAACTTGAAAATTCGCCGTAGCGCACGTAGAGTACACACAACTTATTCTTCTCATTATGTCACGCATCACTCCGCAAAAAGAAGACTTTTCCAAATGGTATCTTGATGTCATCAAGGAAGCTGACATGGCTGAAAATTCCGCAGTGAAGGGATGTATGATTATCAAGCCTTGGGGTTACGCAATCTGGGAGAATATCCAGAGGGAGCTTGACCGTCGGATAAAAAAGCTCGGTGTGAGAAATTGTTATTTTCCCTTATTTATTCCGGAAAGTTTTCTCACGAAAGAAAAAGATCATGTGAAAGGATTCGCGCCGGAATGCGCCGTGGTCACACATGGTGGAGGCAAGGAACTTGAGGAAAAGTTGGTGATACGCCCCACGTCCGAAACCATCATGTACGATACGTATTCCCGTTGGATTCAGAGTCATCGCGATCTACCTCTCCTCTTAAATCAATGGGCGAATGTCGTGAGATGGGAAATGCGCACGCGCCCTTTTCTCCGCACAACTGAATTTCTCTGGCAAGAAGGTCACACCGTACATGCGACATCCGAGGAAGCTGCTGAATTTGTTGAAAAAGCTCTGCACATGTACGAAGAATTTGACAGAGAGTTTCTCTGTCTGCCCGTCATAACCGGAAAAAAATCCCGCAAGGAAACATTCGCAGGCGCGCTTTATACTATGACAACCGAAGCGCTTGCAAAAGACGGCAAAGCGATTCAGGCAGGCACGTCCCACCATCTCGGCCAGACATTTTCAAAGGCATTTGGTATACAATTTCAAGATGAACAGGGTGTGTTGCAACATGCGTGGCAGACCTCTTGGGGACTTTCGACTCGAATTGTCGGCACTCTGATCGTGTGCCTGGGAGATGATAAAGGGCTGCGACTGCCGCCTGCGGCGGCACCCATCCAAGTAGTGTTTATTCCCATTTGGAAAACGGATGAGGAAAAGAAGAAAATCCTCGGCGCTCTCGAAAAACTCGCAAAAGAATGTGAGAAACAGGATATACGCGTCTTTCTAGATACGCGAGAGAATGTCAGCCCGGGGTATAAGTTCAATGAGTGGGAAGTAAAGGGCGTGCCGCTTCGCGTAGAAATGGGACCGAGGGATTTGGCAGATGGTGTATGTACATTTGTGCGACGTGACACACTTGAA
>CAYHQD010000109.1:0-4202 GCA_964358905.1 uncultured Candidatus Peribacteria bacterium | reverse complement strand
TCACCAGAAAACAGCTAGAAAAAGCTAAAGCAAAAGCGGAGAAAAATGGCAAAGGAAATGATGACGAAGCTGTAGTAAGAGAAAAGGAACATGGCGACAGTGAAGGCGAAACGAGGCACATTCCGACAGAGGTGAAAAAAGTGATTAAAGAAGAATACGGCGATACATGCTCGATGCCCGATTGCACGAAAACCGCTGACCACCTTCATCACAAAGTTCCGTTCGCACTCATAAAAAATCACTTGCCGAACCTGATCGCTCCGCTCTGCAAAAACCACCATGATATTGCGCATGCCATGCACGTCAGTGCGGTGGAGATGAAGATGAAGACGGGAAAAACGCACTGACGTGCGTGGACGTGCGTTGGGCGTATTGATGCGCTTGTATCTTGCTAAAAATCTTGCTAAAAACAGTAGTTTTCTTCCCGTTTTTTTGATATACTGTACGGATGGATAGAACACGAATTTACAACTTGTTTTTTGGAAGGAAGATTGCCGTTTTTTTTATGTTTCTTGTGGTGTTGGGTGTCACTGTGAAAAGTGAACTCGGATTTTTGGGTTCCGATGGCGGATATATCCCGGCTTTTAGCTTGATACAGAAGACTGGTGTGGTGGAATTAATCGAAAAAGATGGCTCGTTAAAAGAGATTTCAGAGGGGAGTTTCTTGCCTTCGTTAGGTCAAAATATCATAGTGCGTGAAGACTCTGAGGCGATCTTTGAAGTGAATGGGCTCGGTACCCTCGCCTTGGATGCAAATACCAAATTGCGTTTTGACTACCTGGGCTTGGTGGCAAAAGGTAATAATGAAAAAGTCAAAGAGATGTCTCTATACCTTGAATCCGGACATTTGTGGATAAATAATTTGTTCAGTGATGTGCGCTACAACCTTTTCACGAATAGGGTGCTGATAGTACCAGATGATGCGCAGGTGGATGTCAGTTATAATGGCTCTTTGCTCACCGTCTACAACCATACGCATGATGTGTATGTGGCGCTTCTTTCCAAAGTTTATGTCGAATTGAAGCAGAAGGCGGATCAGGTGGCTTTCTACAATTCGTTTTTTCTTCCCGAAGGAAACAAGGTGGATATTGCGGAGGGGAAGATAAATGAAAAACTCGCGAAATTGTTACTTTCAAAGCTGGTGAAAGAGTTCCCTATCCAGCTTGTCTTGGGGGAGGATGTAAGTGCAAATCCTTGGTATAATGCGCAATTGACTCGTGATAGTGAATTGAAGGTGCGCTATATGACCGCATATATGGATCGTGTCGGTGAATACTATGCGCTGAGTCGGTTACCGTCTTTGCAGGCCTTTTATATGGAGTATGCGGAGCAGAGAAAATTCCCGTTTATCATTTCTGAACAAAAAAAAGTGCGTAGTAAAGAAATATTTCTTCGAAATATTTTCGGAGTTGGACAAAAGTGGGCTCTCGCCAAAGATGCGCGTAGCGCCGAGACAAACTCGGAGTTTTTTTATTCACTCTGGGCGCGCAGTCTTCATATGCTCGGTTTTGATGCGAGGAACTATTTGACAAATACGCTTGCGGATATGAATGGAGTCAGCGCTACACATATCTTGTATCAGGGAAAAGAGCGCGTGTGGGATGAGGTGTACTTGGAGATGAAAGCACTCGGTGACTATGAGGGTATGGTACGTCTTCTGAGTGATCAGTTGCAGGAGATGTATGACCTTATGGATGAGGGAGAGAAGGGAAGGGCGCTTGAGCAATTGACGTTGTGGAGTGGTCGTGCGCAGCTTGCGCTCGGTTCGAGTGACATATCGGTTTGGAAGCCGCTCTATCATGACTTGAATATCACACGTCGCAGTGTGGTGAATTTGTTTTTCAGATATGCGGAGCTGTACAGTGACTCGTATTTTGAGGTTCTTACCGCATTTGATCAAAAGGTTCTTGAAATGGCTCCGGATCAGATTGAACAGGAAGAAAACAGGCAGAGTATCATCCAGGAACGTATTAAGATTCTCAAAAAACTTTCGTATTTGATTGAAACACAGAAGATCGACGCGAGTCGTGGCATTGATTTGGGGAAGGCGATGATGGCGCATGTTGAATTATTGAGAAGTCAGGCGCTTTATCGTGTGGCGATTTATGATTTTTTTGATAAAGAGCTCGCTGCGCTCGCTCTGCGTTTCGAATTTTACGAATCCCCCGAATATCGCTTACTTCGAGGTGGCTTCGACGAAGCGTTTAAGGAATTTGTGGCGCGCAGGGAGGATTGGGCGGGTCTACAGAATTATATAAAAGAGGTGAGGGTGGATAAGGTGAAGGTGAAACGTGTGAATAGCGACAATTTGATTGCCGAGGTCTACGGACTTTTCACGGAGCGCAGTATATATCCGGAGCGTGTTGGATTGCTGGGTGATGAGCGCGGGCGACTTTATCTCATAGAAGATGCGAAAGCGGGAAATGTGACATTCAGTGGAAAATTCGATCGTGAAACGGAGCTTCTTTTTGAGATTCAAGTGGGCGACATGTCACTCGAAAAAGGGGTGCATATAGATAGAGTGAGGGACGTTGTGAATTCGATTGCGCTTTTGCAAGGAGATCAACAGAGTGTTCTTACGGATACAGGATCTTCTACTCCCTCCCAAGCAAATGTTGCCTATTCTTCCGCCGAAGAGTTGGCCATGACGCTTGCTGTGAATGAACTCAACGGGCGTGGATTTTTTGTGAATCGTGAGTCGCTCGAAATTTTGGATTTGTTGGATAATCGTTTCTATGTGAAAGAGGTGGCGCTCGAAAATTTTTCTCATACGCTCAGTTTTGAATTCGATAATACGCGCGACAAGATACAAAAAGTTATGGTACGCGTCAGCGACGAGTTGCACCCGGATGGCAAAGACTATTTACTGGAAGGTGAATTCACGCTGGAAGGCATCCATGGCAAATTGACTGCGGTGATCGAAGCGGTTCTGGATACGGAGGTCGCTCCTCCCACAGGCAGGGTGAAAAGGAAGCCAATATTACAATCGGTGGAATAAATATACTTCGGGCTTGCGAATCTTGGACGGTTTCATTATATTTCGTGAGGTTTGAAATTTGTTCATTTATTTTCGCAAATGACACAGGGTTACGATGCGTCGCATATTCAGGTCTTGGAAGGTCTTGCAGCCGTGAGAAAGCGTCCGGGCATGTATATTGGAAGCACGGATGTGAGTGGGCTTCATCATCTCGTATGGGAGGTGGTGGATAATTCCATAGACGAGGCGATGGCGGGTTTTTGCAATAAGATAGAGGTGATTATCATGGAAGACGGCAGTGTGTCGGTGGAGGATAATGGGCGCGGTATTCCAGTAGATACACAGAAACAGACAGGTAAGTCGGCGCTCGAGACGGTGATGACTATTTTGCATGCCGGAGGTAAGTTCGGCGGTGGTGGATATAAGGTTTCCGGAGGGCTGCATGGAGTGGGTGTCTCGGTGGTAAATGCACTTTCGTCCCATGTGATTGCGGAGGTGAAACGCGATGGGAATTTGTATCGCCAAGAATTTAAAGACGGCGGTGTGCCAGCAGGTGATGTAAAAGTGGTGGGTAAGGCGGAAGGTACGGGAACACGTATCCATTTTTACCCGGATGAGACGATTTTTGATTCGCTTGATTTCAATGCTCCGACTATTCTCAATCGTTTGAGGCAACATGCGTATCTCACCAAGGCGGTGTGTATTACGTTTGAAGATAGGAGAAAGGGATTGGAAACTCGTTATCAGTTCTACTTTGAAGGAGGATTGAAGTCCTATGTACGTTTTATCAATCAGAATAAAGAGGCGCTTTCGAGTGTGTTTTATGTGGAGAAGGAAGTGCCGGAAGGGATTATCGAATTGGCGTTGCAGTATACAGATTCATTCCAAGAACACATATTTACGTTTGCAAATAATATCAATACGATTGAAGGAGGTATGCACCTCACAGGCTTCAAGTCCGCACTTACCCGTTGTATCAATACCTATGAGAGAAGTGCGAATTTGGTAAAAGAGAAAGAGGATAATCTTCAATCGGATGATGTGCGCGAAGGTTTGACGGCCGTGGTATCGGTGAAGTTGGCGGATCCACAGTTTGAGGGGCAGACCAAATCAAAACTTGGTAATGCGGAGATGAGATCTGCAGTGGAAAGTGTGTTCCACGAGGCGTTTACGCAGTATATGGAAGAGAGTCCGACTGATGCGAGGGCGATCATCGGTAAGTGTA
>CAYHQD010000108.1:0-4228 GCA_964358905.1 uncultured Candidatus Peribacteria bacterium | reverse complement strand
ATTTCAAAACTTCATCGTCGACTTGCTCAGTGCCGATGCGGTTTAGACTCCACTCCGCCCATTTTCGGACTTGCGGATTTGCGTCCTTCAGGTATTCCGCCAACAGTGGTATCGCCTTTTCGCAACGAATCCTTCCCAGAGCCTGCACCGCCCTTTCGCGCACATCGTTATCGTCGTCCTTCGTCGCTTCGATAATCAAATCATCAACAGTTTGGTCTTCTCGATGGTATTCTTGCAGTTGATGTACAGCCTTTCTGCGGACAACTGCATCCGCGCTCTCAAGCATTTCTTCCAATTTCATACGTAGCGCCAGCAGGGTCGGTACGATCACTTCATCATTGGCATCTCGGAGCATCATCGCGTGACTGATATTATTTATATCCTCTGAGGTGCAGGCGAAATGTATGAATTCTGAGACCGAGCGAAGCGAGGTCTTTTGCACCCTTCCCTTTATAAAATATTCCACTGCTTTCACATCGTGATTCGTCGTTTTTTCGAGCTCTTTAATGGCAGATGCGCTTTTCTCGTCAAAACCTTCATATAAGTCGCGCAGGAGTTTGATTTCTTTTGGGGTGAGTTTACGTGGCCAAGGGGAGGGGTGCTTTCCCGCCGGGGCGGGATGGTTACACAAGAAAATCAGCCATTCCACTTCCACTACGATGCGATATCTCTGAAGTGCCGCCTCGGAGAAAAAGCCTGTGAGAGACCGGGTCTTGGACGCATATCTACCATCGAGCGGGGAGAGGTTGAAAAGGGAGTGTATTTCCTGATCCATGCTGTTTTGAAATTATGTATCGTCGAAATCCTTGTCTACGCTTCGGGAAACGTGCCTTTTACCTCCGTCATTCTTTGCACGACTTTCTTTTGTACGTCGGCGTTTTTTATTCCCAGAATTCTCATAACAGCCATTGCGCAGTTTTGAGGATCACATACGGTCAAGACCGGGGTGTCGGAGGGCATCTGCAGTGTCGAATTTATATTCACCATGAAGTCTTCCTTCGTGGTATGTGGCGGGCATGCGACGACCGGAAACTTGGAATTTGCCGCGGTTACTCCTGAGAGGCCGTTTGAACGTCCCGCGATGGTGATATACACGATGTCTTCACCCGAATTATCATACTTCTCTATGAATTTGAGCAATTTCTCGGGCACTTTGTGCGCACTGGATACCACGACTTCATAAGGAATACCGTAGGTGTCGAAGTGCTGAGTTATTTTCGATGCAAACTCTTTATCCGATTCGGAACCGAGCAAGATGGGTACGAGCATTTTTTGATGGTTTAAAGTCAGGTCACAGGATACCTGTAAAACTATTTCGTTTCAAGCCTATGCGCCGTATTTTGCCAAATTTCTGTGCGTGCGGTCGTATACGGTACCCACTTCCGCTACAAATTGTTCCCCCGTGATGAGTTCGTATGCTTCTATGTAGCGGCGTGCGGTTTCGATGATCACTTCTTCGGGAATTTCAGGGATATCGCCCTCCCCCATATACCCTCTCGCTGAAAGCCAAAGTCTTAAATACTCTTTATTAATGTTGTCCGGTTCTTCGCCTTTCGCCATTTTTTCTTCGTAGGTCTTGGCAATCCAGAATCGAGAAGAATCCGGTGTGTGGATTTCATCTATCAACACGATCTTGCCATCGGGATCTACGCCGAACTCATATTTCGTATCGACGAGTATCACTCCCTGCTTCGCCGCTATTTCGACTCCCCGCTGAAAAAGTCTCATGGATACGTCCGCGAGGTAGTCAAATTGCTCCTCGGTGAGGTCGGTGCGCTTGAGCAATTCTTCTTTACTGACCGATTCATCATGATCGCCGTGTACGGCTTTTGTCGATGGAGTGATGATTGGATGAGGTAATTTCTGATTTTTTTTCAATCCTTCGGGAAGTTCATTGCCGCAGAAATTTCGTACTCCTTTCTCATAATTGTACCACGCGGAAGTCGAGGTGGAGCCGGTGATGTACCCGCGTACCACCATCTCCACGGGGAGCGGTTTGCATTCTTTTGCGAGTACCGCGTTGGGATCAGGGAATTCTATCACGTGATTTCCCACGATATCTTTGGTTTTTTCAAACCAGAATTTCGCCATCTGATTCAAGACCTGTCCCTTGAACGGGATCACCGCAATGATTCTGTCGAACGCTGAAAGTCGGTCGGTGACGATGAGGAGTCTTTTCCCGTCAAACGTATAGTTGTCACGTACCTTTCCCTCATATTTTTTACCTATGTGAAAATCGGTTCCTTTGAGCACATGTGGGATCTGAGCTTTGATTTGTTCGGATGTGAGCATTTTGAGAATTAATGAATTAAAATTATACTTCGACAACCTCAGATTACAATCGCGCGTCATATTTCGCAACAATATTCTCTTCCTATTTTCGGTTTCTTCGTTTAGATTCTGCACGAACTATCTATAACATGCGCGTACATGGCAAAAATTACCGTGATCCTCGGGGCGCAGTGGGGCGATGAAGGCAAGGGAAAGCTGGTCGATATTTTGGCGAAAGATTTTTCGGTGATCGGGCGTGCGACTGGGGGGGCGAACGCAGGTCATACCGTGGTGGTTGATGGAAAGAAGTATGTCTTTCATCTGCTTCCATCGGGGATGCTCCATGAATCTACGGTGTGTGTGATCGGCAATGGCGTGGTGATTCATTTGGAGACGATGTTTGAAGAATTATCCGTGTTGAAGGCGGCTGGGATCAAGCTCGAGGGACGACTTCTCATTTCGGATCGTGCTTCACTTCTTTTCGATTATCATAAAGTGATTGACGGGCTTCAGGAAGAGCGCAAAGGAGATAAAAAAGTGGGGACGACGAAGCGTGGCATCGGCCCTTGTTATATGGATAAAATCGCGCGATCGGGACTGCGCGTATGTGATCTCGTGGATTTTGAAACGTTTGAGAAAAAATATCGTGAGCAGGTGGCGCGTGCCGAGCAGATGTACGGATTTACTTATGAGAATGCGGAGGAAGAGTTGAAAAAAATGAAGGAATGGAGGCCGACCGTGCTTGAGATGATGAGACCCACTGCAGTGTTTTTGCATGAAGCGAGGGAGGCGGGAAAAGCTATTCTGGTGGAGGGCGCGAATGGAGCGATGCTCGATATTGATCACGGTACCTACCCTTTCGTCACTTCTTCAAATGCGACTGTTGGCGGGGTGTGTACGGGGCTTGGATTGCCTCCAAAGGCTCTCACCGAGATTATCGGGATTGTGAAAGCGTATACCACGCGTGTCGGCGCCGGTCCTTTTCCCACGGAGTTGTTGGACAGTGTCGGTGATACGATTCGTAACAAGGGTGGGGAATTCGGTTCGACCACGGGCCGTCCGAGGCGGTGCGGATGGTTTGACGGGGTACAGATGAAATATTCTCACATGATAAATCAATTCGATGCGATCAACTTGACCAAGCTCGATGTGCTTTCGGGATTGAAGGAAGTGAAATTGTGTCGCGCATACATGCTCGACGGAAAAGAAATCACAGACTTCCCTACCCGACTTGAGGATGTGGAAAGAGTACAGGCTATCTACGACACATTTCCCGGATGGGAAGAAGAACTCAGCGGTTGTAAGACGTTTGAGGAATTACCTGATAACGCGAAATCCGTCGTCTTGGCAATTGAGTCGATGGTGGGTGTGCCGGTGAAATATATCGGGACGGGACCTGCGAGGGATCAGATGCTTTTTCGCTAAATTTCTATAGTGCCACAAACTCTTCTCGGTGAGCGCGGAAGTCGATTTCGAGTGGGGTGACATTTGCTTGCATGAGGTCTCGGATCATGCGGTTCATTTCTTTCTCGTTTTTCCCTTCCGCGCGCGCATAGAATATTTTTGCCTGTAGTATACTGTCGCCTGTTTTTCCCATCAATTCTTCACATACGCGCATGCATGATTCGTATTCGCCCCTATTGAAGTAGGCGTTGATCATATCCAAACTTTCATCGATAAAGACGCGGTTGTCGTACTTGCGTTTCTCGACGATGAGATTTTCCGCCTTTTGAATGTATTTTTTGACACGAGGCTCCGGAAAGAGCGCGTACAATTTTGTGAGAAAACGATACATTTTTTCGTACTCCTGCGTATCCAGCAGTTTTTTCTGTTCACGCAATTGGCTGATGACATAATCGTGTTTTGCCTTTTTACCCAACTCTTCAATCCACTTTGCTTCGTCGAAATGCGGTGCGATGGATTCAAGCGCCTGTATGGCTTCGAGGTACTTTTTCTC
>CAYHQD010000107.1:0-4293 GCA_964358905.1 uncultured Candidatus Peribacteria bacterium | reverse complement strand
GTTTTCAATAACCGCGCGAAGATCTGCCTCCCCCGTATTCATGTTCTCCACAGAGATTTCCACTTCATAGGTATCGTTGTATGCGATATTTCCGAAGCGATCTTTCAATTCAACCAATGTATCAACTTTTGAAACAACTCCCGCCTGCAATACGGTTGAGTTGGCAGAGATGCTCATACTTGCTGGTGCGAGCGGATATACGCGCACGGTTTTTGTATCACTCGCAATTTCATTATTTACCACGTATGCGTCAAACGTGAAATTGCCCGCTGTCACTTTTGAAGCGACAGTCGTCTTGGCGATACCGTTGGTCACGCGAATACGTTGTTTCTCTATCGCCGCAAACGTATCGTCGTAGACCACAAATTCCACCACGCTTTCATTATCCGTACTTTCCGTTTTGCCTCTCGCATCGAGTACATGTGCCTCGAGAATGAGAGAATCAGTCTCCTCACTCACAGGTAATTCATTGAGAGGTTTAATTATATCCGACTCCCTCACTTCATCGGCCTTTTTTTCTTGATATACGACTTCGCGTTCTATGAAAATTCCCTGGATGGCAACTCCTGTGTCGGAACTTTCAGGCAGTTTATCATCACTCAGTGGGTCTGTGCCAAAGAGAATTTCATCCCCATCGCTTCTGCCGTCATTATCCGAATCGCTGTCATCACTGAGCGTGCCCGCCTCCAATTCACGAATATCACTTAGCCCATCATCATCGCTGTCACCCGCCAGATCTCTCGGGATATCTTTCACTGTTCCCTCGGTGGTATCAAATTCTTCAAACTCACGTTCATCGGATGCATCGAGTGGATTCATTTTTTGTAACACTTCATTGCCATCGGTAATTCCTCCGTTGTCGGTATCTGGGTCTAATGGGTCGGTAGCGTACTGGAATTTTTCCTCATTGTCGTTAAGTCCGTCTCCATCCGCATCGTCGAGACTACAGTCGTTGATCTCAAATAAATTTTGTACCATCATGGCAAATTCACTTCGCGTGATCGAAGATGTCAGCCAGGTCATGAATTCACCATTCCCTATAATTTGTAAGTCAAACCACTCCTTGAAACGGTCAGGAGAAAGGTGGTCGAGTTCCGTAAATCTGTTCTCTGGGAAAAGATGTTTTGCCTGTGCCGCGAGAATATAGTTATAAAACCATGGACGATCCGTGCCGCCGTATGCCGACGCCTGTAATTCTTCCGCGCCGCCCATATTCACCGCCGTCTCCAGCAGTACTTTTACCGCTTCCGCGCGGCTGATCGCATTTTTTGGCAAGAAAAATCCTTCGAATTCTCCGCCGAGATAACCGGACACGATCTGTTCCACTTTCCCTTTTTCCACACAATATAGCAGTTGCGGTGTGATATTTGTATCCGGGAACGCATCTTCCGAGTATTTGGCATCTATCAAAATTTTCGCTTCTTCACTCATATTTGTACAGTCCATACACGCCGCCCCCAAATTGATTTTTACAAATTCCTCACGGCTCAAACTTCGGTTTGGTTTGAATGAACCATCCTCATAACCTTTTAAAATGCCGCGGAGGTATAGCGCGATAATTGCACGAAACGCTTCGTGTTCTTTGGTCACATCGGTGAAAAGTTGCGCCGCCTTTTGCAGTGGATTATATCCGTTCCACACTTCTTCGAAATCACTGAATGTGTCTGTGTCGCTATCCGCCGATTCGATATTCGTACCGATGAAAAACTCTTCTTTATTTTTTAGGCCGTCGTGGTCTACGTCCACTGCTGCGCGAAGCGTAGCAGTTTCCCCCGTTCCCTCATCCGATACACTCGCAAATGCCTCACCTAAAAATCCTTTCCACCATTTATCGCTTTGTCCATCTGAAGTTGTTCGTTCTTCTATCTCGATTTCCGCTTCGGATAATTGTAAATCAAGTACGAATTCTCCAACGATTTTTCCCGCCGCATCAAAGATATCAATATGTGAAATTTGAGTTTCATGCACTTTGCCCTGATATGCCGGATCGAGATAAAGAGAGCCGTTTTTGGAAACCGCGCCGACTTTGTGTCCTTCGGGAGAAATCAATTCAAACATTCCGTCATTTTCTTCAAATGTATATCCGCTTGCGAGATTTCTCATTTCAAATGTTTCGCTACGAAGGAGTATCTTACCCAGCGCGAAGGCGGTAGCCGAAGCGGCTTTTCTTCCCTCTCCCGCTTCCTCAAAAATCAGCACATACCCGGGAGCATTTCCTTTTGCCGGTACAAATGTATAGTTGTAGGCAGGGTCGATGATCTCGAGCGTGGCATTTTCAATATTCAATTTGGCGATCGTGTGTGTCGGTGTTTTTTTGAAGAGAATATTTTCAAGTTGTTCTTCTTCGTAGGTTACCGTCTCTTGAATTTTTTCATGTACGTAGGTGAGAAGTTTCACTCGCTCCGCAACCGCGCGTAGAGCCACAGTACCTGTCGCGGATAATTCTTCGCGATTGCTTGAGGTCGCATATACATCTACTTCACTCGGTGTGCGAGGTGCGACGAGCGTAAAGTTTGCAGTGCCGTAGGTGAGAGGTTGAGGGTTTTGGGAAAGGAGGTCAAACTCAGTCTCTTGCGGTAGGGTGAGCTCAACTTGAGTGAATCCATCCGATGTATTCGTGAGGTATCCGCTCGCGGTCAATTGCTCCGCAGTGACGGTGATCGTGATGCGTTCTTCTCCATCGGCTTTCACGAGTTTTTTGTCTGCGCGAAGCGTGAGTCTGTCGGTGAGATTACCACCATCGGGTATATCGTCGCCATCTTCATCGTTTAAGAAAGGCGAGGTATCCTCGCTATCGGGTAAGCCGTCGTAGTCGTAATCCATTTCGATCGCGGATCCACAGACTCCTTCCGGACTTCCGAAGCTCACTTCATCCGAGAGCGACTCCACCCATTCAATCATTGCATCTATCCATTCGACCAGAGGAAGGGCCTCGACCTCCGCCTCGATAGAGGAGCCTTCCCCAGTCCCATCGCTAGAGTCACTTCCACGGCTGGCACGTTCCTGCGCACTGCTGATAGCGAGTGCGGCCGACTCTCTCGCTTCATTGAATTCCGTATCTTCATCGCGCTCGGGTCTATCACCGTTGAAACCAAATTGATAACCAGTGGAGTCGCCTTCTCCAATGAAATGCATGATCTCGTATCCTTTTTCCGGATGCTTGATGAAAGGATCTTCACCGGTACCGAGCAGAGTGGTCAGCATGTAGCGATGTTTGTCATCTATATCCATGTTTACCCACGTGATCGCATCTTCCATCATCGCGCGATTGAGCTTCGTATCTATCGTGTTAGTAAGCACATCGGTATATGAACTTGCACCGGGGAGCGCGGCGATTTCAGAATCTTTCTGCGTCAACGCTGTTCTGAATTCATCCACTGAACCATATCTGAATAAATTCGGATAATTCACTCTATGGAATGCGAGATCTTCACCACGGAAAGTAGTGTAACGGGGATCGTCCACAGGCAAGTCAAGCGTGAACTTCGCAGTGACCTGTTGCATAATAGTATCGCTGGTTGGCTCTTTGTGCGTCACCACACTGGAGATTTTGTGCGCAAGTGCGCTATTGGCGATGAGCACGGGTACGCCGCCGAGTCCATCTTGCTCAGCGACATAATCGCGCGACATATTTAAAGTTATACGTTCCACGCGGGGATACGGATCTTCGAGCGTCCGGCTGGCCGGTCCATTCGCAAAAAGATCCTCGGAGAGAATTTGATTTTGAGTCGTGTCGTATCCAAATGCGCGAAGCACTTCTCCAAGCATGTAATCTTCTCCGCTTATTGGGTCGGTGAAAAACGGAAGTGTATCGAGTGAGGTATATGGACTTTCTTTCGCACCTATATCTCTCAGCCAGCTTTTATAATACTCGAGTGCGCAGTCGAATTGATCTTCATTTTCCACACGCGCATCGGGGTCCATACTACTGTCGAAACAACCGCTCGCCGCGAGAGGCGGATGGGGCGGGGTAGTCGTATTGTAAGTCCCATCTTTTCCTAGTTCCCATGTCACATCGGCAATATTTTCCGCCCAGTAATAATAGTTCGCCCAGTCACCAGCCGTCGCTCCATGAAAATTGACAGCTTCTTTGAAGTCAAAGCACGCGCGATAATCCACGGGAATATCTTCCGCTATCGCCTGTGTACCTTTCTTACTTCGTACCACGCCCTCGGAATCTTCGGGAAAACACCAGTCGCGGCGCTCGATATTATTGCCAAAACATCCGCCGTATTCATCACCGTCTATCAGATCATCAGGGTATGTCTCCTCATCATCATCAGTATCTTTGTT
>CAYHQD010000106.1:0-4434 GCA_964358905.1 uncultured Candidatus Peribacteria bacterium | reverse complement strand
TTTGTTGCGGGGTATGTATACTCACCTTTCTCGGCACATAAACCATTTTTTTACAGGGAAAATGATGGCAAAAAGATTTACTAAAATACAAATATACTTGCAAAGTAGTTCTACTAAAGTCGTACCGTGAAGCGAACAAACTATAATCCAACTTACGAAAAACATTTACCTCCGTTTTCCACCTGCCGCCTTGAGTGCGAGTTCATCCACCATATTATTGAAGATGCTTTTGTGATGCGCTTTGACCCAATCGATTTTTAACTTTGCAAAGCCCATGTATTTTTCAAGCTCAATCCACAGATCAAGATTTGCTTTGCGTTTCCATCCAAGATTCAGCGTATTCACTAAAAGTTGAGAATCAGAAAAAATCCGCACCTCACTGCATTTCTGTTTTTTCGCGTAGCGCAACGCCTCGATCAGTGCCGTCATCTCCATCCTGTTATTGGTTGTATGCTCCTCCGAACCGGCATTTGTGTGAATGACCGCCGCCTCACCCTTTTTCGCAGGATCAACAACAAGAAACGCCCAGCCTCCAGGCCCGGGATTCCCCAGGCAACTGCCATCGGTGTAAATTGTATGTGTCATACGAGTGTAGGTCGTCACAAATAAATTATACAGATACCGCCTCCGGCAAGAGCTCGGTTATTTCACTAGCTTTTCCATTGGGAGGAGCCACCTCACTTCGCTCGGTGCTCTCGACATACTCCTTCACTGAGCGCACGAGCGTCTCGTAGGTGTACGCCCTTAGCACTGGATCACGATCAAGCGTTGTCAATCTGAAACCAGGGTACGGACTATAAAATCCCGAAGCCGGCACCACGCAAATTCCAGTCGCCGCGAGAAGATAATACGTAAAGCGTTTATCGAGCGCAAATCCCGGTTTCGCCACCTCCGTTTCTATGAACTCACGCACAGCATCGTTTTTTACAGGTAAAGTCTGCGTGGCATTTAGGACTCCTTCTTTGAAAAGCGGCATCATATAAAACGCGCCGTAGGTACGATTTACTTTAAGGTATGGACTGGCGTTAAGTTTTTCTGCGATTGAATTACCGTTTTCTTCAAGCTCTTTATTATAGTTTCGAATCCATGCTTCATATTCCGGGTGGTCATAAATTTTCGGTGCAAGCATCTGAAGGAGGGTCACCGAACAGACCTCCATGAGAACTTTCTTTTTCACACTCTCGCAGTAATTCTTATATTCATCACTCAGATGCACATTGTGAAACTCCACCCAACCGCAACGTCCGCCGGGCCACGGGATGTCTTTTGAAAGGCCGCGCATAACAATCAGAGGCACTCTGTTTTGCGCGATTTCAGTAATCTGCGCGAAAGAGTGGCCGTTGTATACCATTCTGAAATACACTTCGTCGGCAATCAGCATGAGCTGATACTTTTCCGCAAGTTGCACGATTTTTTCAAGCGTCTCTTTATTATATACCGCTCCCGTCGGATTATTCGGATTGATGATAAGCAAGGCACCAACCTCGGGATGCGCCACAATCTGAGCTTCCATATCCTCGAGATCGGGTTGCCATTCTTTCTCAGGATCAAGCCTGTATAAAATAGGCTCCGCTTTCTGATAAAACGACTCAATAGACACATGTGTCGGATAACTCGGAGTCGGTTGCAATACACGCGTCCCATATTTCATCATTGTATATATACTGGTAATCGCCGCTCCAAGCCCGCTCGTGAAAAGCACACTCTCGTAATCTAACGTGCTGGATGGCGAAAAACGCTTCGCGTACTGCGTCACCCATTTGCGTATTTCCGGAAGTCCGCGTGAATGAGAATAGCCGAAGACTTTGTTCGAAGGATCATCTACCGTTTCTTTTATAAGCGTCTTCAAAAAAGGCGGCACCGGCCACCCTTTCGGGATCGGGTCGCCGATATTCTCCGGTATCATTTCCCAACTCGGATCGAGTTCCTTGATACGTTGCGCGGTATCCACCACCTCGCGAATCTCGTATTTCAAAAGGTCGGTGCTTTCTTTGAAAAGAGCGGTGCGCATCTTCATGTCGGTTTGCATCATATAATATATGTAAAATAAGCCTCCACCTCAGATTATCAATTTTCGTGTTTTTCGCAATACGAACGCGCAAAAGCATTGACATAAAATATCTATGTGGTAGGATTTCAATCTTTAAAAGCTAGAATGTTAGAAGATAAGGAATTTGAACCTTTCGTAGATACGCGACCTACAGAGCCGTACTGGAGAGCAAACGAAAAATGTTACGATACATCTGATTTCCGTTACCATCCAAAAGTACCTTTGGGTATCAGAAATGAGCAACCGGTTCCTCCACCTGAAAAAGGCTCCATACGTTCGGACCATTTATTTTGTGTGGAAGAAATTACTCTGCCCGATCATGAAAATGTTGCGCCGTTTCTTTCTACAACTCGTGTGCTCACCCACCTCTGCGTCGGGAATTTTAATGAAAAATCGCTGAATAAAAGACCGATTGATATTATGATTATTTCCGTACCCGGGTTCGGTGAGAGTTCCGCCCATTTCGATACAGGAGATTTGCCGAAAATTATCCTGAGTGAATTATTGCGACAAGGATACCGAAAGCCACATGTCGTTTTTCTGAATCCGCTCGGAGGTGGCACAAAGGAATTTATGCAGAACAAAGAGCTATTGTCGCTAGTCGGACTCGGCGATGAGATAAGAGATGTGGAGGCGATTACTGATCATCTTCTTAAAACTTATAAACCGAAATGCGACATCATAGTAATGTCACATTCACTGGGAGCTTTGCGACAACTGGGAGTGATCCGGGCAGTGAATAAATTAAATAGTAATAAAGTTGACGAACAAATTTCATCCACCAGAGCTAAAATTCGCCAACTGGTTATTTTGAATGGCACCCGCGGCGGATTTCTTGACCTGGTAAAGATGACCGCCGTTGTACAAGCGTCACTATGGCCAGTCGTCACAAGAAACTGTTGTCTGGAACTCTCACCTGCGGAGCATAGGATGATGATGTTTGATTCTTCCACACCCGATGCGGAAGTGAGAGGCTATAATGAACGCGCATTACCCGGATCACTTCGCACATTCTTGGAATTGGCCGTGCCTATCGGACAGCCAAATATGCTTGATGTTATCCGCGAAGCGAAGACATACGGCACAGATTTGAGAGTGGATATAGTGGAATCTGAGCATGATGTACTTCTCCCAC
Organism: uncultured Candidatus Peribacteria bacterium; assembly: GCA_964358905.1. Classification (GTDB taxonomy): domain Bacteria; phylum Patescibacteriota; class Gracilibacteria; order UBA1369; family JABINC01; genus CAYHQD01. The sequence continues at coordinate 1,249 of CAYHQD010000106.1, read as the reverse complement.
ATCCCAAAACGACTAATGAAATAGCATCACTCGAAAAAATTGGTATTTCTGCACGAGCCCATACTTTTCAAACTCCTCACTCGATACCCTCAAAAATGAGCAAAGCAGAATACGCTAGTGTGGCACGAACGATGAATGAGATATTTAAGAAAGTGAAAGCATAGACTACTTGCAAATTCGAGTATGATTCAGTAAAATCCACCTGCACTTTGATATGCACGTGTCGTATAATGGCCATTACCTCAGCCTTCCAAGCTGATGACGCGGGTTCGATTCCCGCCACGTGCTCCACACGCACGAACGAAGTGAGTGCGCATTTTAAATAGAGGTTACCTCATTCCACCGAGGTGGAATACTTTATTTCCCACCATGGACAAAGTCCTTCTCCACAATTGCGCATTCGAAGTGCATGTCGGAACGACGAGAAAAGAACGTGCTAAAAAACAACGGATTGAGATGGATGTCACGCTTTTTGCGGATATCAAAATCGCGGGGAGTTCCGACGAGTTAAAAGATACCGTATGCTACTCCGACGTACACAAAGCCATACACACATTTCTCGAGTCACGCCATTTTGTATTGATCGAAACCATCGCGGAAAATTGCGCCGCACTCGTTTTAAAAGAATTTTCGGTACAGATGATAACCATTCAGGTGAGAAAACCCGCCGCCCTCAAAAAACAGGGAGTCGAGTATTCAGGGGTGGAGATAACTCGCACTTAACTACCTTCCCTGGAGAAAATATCAATTGCCGCGAGGGGTACTCTCACCTGAAATACTACCCCACGTACATCTGAATATCCGTTAAACGTGATACCAGTCTCATTATCTGTTAATCGCATACCATTATACCTTTCGTACTCGGGATCTTCTACCAAAATCCCTAAATCATATCGAATATTATCTTTAGTGTGAGGTAAAGCCGCCGTTGTATCATCTGAAGCAAGATCCAATCTAAACGACAATCCAGGCATTAATCTTTCAAACGCTACGCGCGCGGCTTCTATTCCAACTGCGGCAATCCTATCAAACTCTTCCTGTAACCTGCCACTACTATTTTTTACGCCACCCAATGCACCCAGTAATCTTCTAGACGGTAACTAGTTAGAAGAAGTTAATTTTCCCATTTGTGATAAAATTAAGATTTTTTAATACAGCCAGGGGGTGAGTGTATCCTATCTACATATTTTGTCAAGTCCTCTTAGAGTATCTGTCCGTGTCCGGGTACGATTATATCTGCATTTTTTAT
>CAYHQD010000105.1:0-4443 GCA_964358905.1 uncultured Candidatus Peribacteria bacterium | reverse complement strand
GTGACCGTAGTCGCCCCTCAAAATGGTTTCAATAAAGCAAAGAGGTACGATATAGCTGGAGTCAAAGAGAAGTGGGGGATAACTCCTTCGCAGGTAATCGACTACAAGGCATTGAGAGGAGATGTGAGTGATAATATCCCCGGGGTGCCAGGAGTAGGGGAGAAAACTGCTGTCGAACTGCTCACGGCGTACGGATCTCTCGAAGGGATTTATTCTCATATCGAGGGGATCAAAGGGGCCGTGCAAAGAAAGTTAATCGAGGGTAAAGAATCAGCTTTTATGAGCCAAAGTCTTGCCACCATCCACACCGATGTGGACGTGGAGTTTGAAATGCAGAAATGCTGTACGCATGAATTTGACCGAGATCGCGTGATCGCGCTATTTTACGAACTGGAATTCAGGAGTCTGATTGGGAAAATACCCGGCGAAGCGAGCGGCGGCGAGCGAGCTCTATCAAGTAATAGCGAGGTTGTGCAAAAACCGTATCGTCGAAAACAAATACCGTCGGCTCAACAGAGTTTGTTTTAGAATACCTGCTGTAATTGGCGCTTTGCCTCCATGAAAATCGGGGCGGGAATGATGGAGATTCTTTCCGTAAGACGCACTTTATCAAGAGTGCGCACCTGGAATAGCAGTACGATACTATCGTGATTCAACTTTGAGACCTTTTTATCCAGAAAAAAAGTAGTCATTAATCCCTTTGCATGAAGATTCTTTGTGATGGGAGCGATTACAACCGTGCTTAGGTTTTCGTTCAGTATATCGTTCTGCAAAATCAATACGGGACGAAAGCCAGCTTGCTCATGACCCCTTACCGGATTTAAATCCGCGAGAAATATATCTCCTTGAGTAATTTTCATATAGTCAAACGTCAGATTGAATAGTCGTCCACTCATCTTCAGTAGGCAAATCATCAAATTTTAACTTTGCAAGAATTTTCGTGTCTTCCTCAAGTTGTTTTTTTAGATATAAATTGATCGCCTTTCCCACAATTGCGCTTTTACTAAGACTCTTTTTAGAAGCGATCCTATCAAGTGATAGGTTGAGAAATGGCATGATAGTAACGGAAATTCTACTTTTAGTTGGAGAGTGAAATATTCTTTGCTTCATAGTATTACTATTAAGTATTACTTTTTTATCATACTATGAATCGAATACATAATAAAGATGAATTGTGAAAAATTATTAAAAATAAAATTAAATGCATATCCTTCTGGGGGGGCCGGGGCCGCGTAACAACCCGCACTATTGTACTGTTGCAGAAATCCAGTTACCTTTTTAGAATCCGGGATGGCGGCTTGATTGGCGTCGCGTTTCCAAGTTGCGGTGCTGTCGATTTTGTTTTGTAGTGTATCTATGCAGATGGTGGGCGCGTATGTTTAGGTGAATTATGGCTTGGGTGCGCTACAAACCTACGATTTCTCACGTGATTATTTATTTTATAGAATATGGCTCGCGGGGATGGGCAGAGAAACGGCATTGTTCATATTTTTTACTCAGATTTTACGGCTTTATATAGACGCACAAACGCTATTTGACATTTATGTTTTTCGTAAAAAAATCACTGCATAATTTTTTTGTACGGGAGTGCGCCTCGCGTATTGTATAAAAAATGTGTATTTAAGGCTATTTTGAGCCAATCTTAAAAATACACCCGTAGGGGCGCTAAGGCATGGAAGTACCTTGCTTTAAGCCGAGTAACAATTTTGTACGTATCGCGTTTTTTGGCTTTATTTTGTGGTTTATCGGCATTTTAGCATTGATTTTCACCTTTTCTTTCACTAAAGTCTGTAATACTTTCACCCCTACATTTTTAACATTAGCAAAAATGCCTAAGCCACGTGTTATCGCCGGGCTCGATATAGGAAGCTCGAAGATTCGCACCGTGATCGCCACTCAAGACGATAAAGGTGCCGTCCCTCATATCATAGGTGTCGGTATAGCCCCTTCGCAGGGACTTAGACGCGGCTCTGTCATAGATGTGGAGGAGACCATAAATAGTATCGCTTCATCCTTGGAGGATGCGGAGCGCATGGCGGGAGAACCGATCAACCACGTATTTCTCGGCATAGGAGGAACTCACTTGGAATCCTTTGACTCAAAGGGCGTTATCGCCGTATCTCATGCGGGCAACGAAATTGCAGAAGATGACATAGATCGTGTACTTGAGGCCGCGCAGGCGGTTTCCATCCCTTCCAACAGACGTATTCTCCGTATCATACCGAAGTCGTTTACCGTAGATGAACAGAGGGGTATCAAATATCCGGTGGGCATGACGGGCATCCGACTTGAAGTGGAGGCTCATATCGTGACCGGGCTCGTGCCGAACGTGAAGAATATAGAGAAGTGCGTGCACCAGGCTGGTATAGATATAGATGACATAATTCCCACTTGCCTCGCGACTGCGGAGGCGGTGCTTTCCAAACGTCAGAAGGAACTCGGCGTGGCCGTGGTGGATATCGGGTCTGGCAGTATTTCGATTGCGGTATTCGAAGAGGGTACCACATTGCATACGGGAGTACTGGGAGTTGGCGGAGAAAATGTCACTAACGACCTCGCTATCGGACTGCGCACGTCCATCGATACCGCGGAGAAGATTAAGATAGAATACGGCACATGCCTCACGGATGATGTGGGCGATCGTGAAACTATCGACCTTTCTCTCATTTCGAAGATAGATACCCTCACCGTTTCCAAGAAACATATGGCGGAAATTATCCAGGCGCGTTACTACGAAATGTTCCAGCTTATCAAAACCGAACTCGCAACTATCGGACGAGATGGCATGCTCCCTGCGGGAGTGGTGCTCACGGGAGCGGCTATCAAGATGCCGGGCGTGGTCGACCTCGCACGTGAAATACTCGGTCTCCCTGTCCAAATCGGCTTTCCTCAAAACTACGAAGGAGTTGTGGATAAAATCGACGATCCCGCGTACTCAACCGCTATCGGACTCGTGCTCTGGGGTTCTCGATTCGAGGGCCGCAGTTACGGATTCGACTTCCGCAGATTGAACCTCTCAAAACCGCTCGCAGCCATGAAGGAGTGGGTAAAGAGTTTGTTACCATAGCAAAATAAATTGTCATTCATTTACTCTCATTATTATCTAAATTGCACCCATGACAGACGACACACTCAAGAACCTGTTTGCCAACACCAAAAGAAAAAACCTTGAAGTAACTCCAGAATTAAGCCCCGTTGCCAGTATTAAGGTGGTGGGTGTGGGAGGCGGTGGAAATAATGCGATCAATCGCATGATCAAAGCCGAAGTGATTGGCACCGAATTCATCGCGGTAAACACCGATGCGCAGGCGCTCTATCATTCCGAAGCCCCCATCAAGATAAATATCGGTAAAGGCACGACACGAGGACTTGGCGCAGGGTCTTATCCAGATACCGGCAAGAGGGCTGCGGAAGAATCTTCCGAGGAGATCAAGGCGGTACTCGCTGGCGCAGACATGGTATTCATCACCTGCGGACTCGGAGGGGGCACTGGTACGGGCGCATCTCCCGTAATTGCGGAGATTGCGAAAGAACTCGGTATCCTTACGGTGGCCGTGGTTACCAAACCATTTGGCTTCGAAGGAGCTCGCCGTTTGAAACAAGCTGAAGAAGGACTCGCCGCACTCAAAGGAAAGGTGGATACCCTAATCACTATTCCAAATGACCGCGTATTGACTCTCGTAGATAAAAAGACGCCGCTTCAGGATGCATTCACCGTAGTGGATGATGTGCTGAGACAGGGCGTACAAGGTATCGCCGATCTCATCACCGTACACGGTATGATAAATGTGGATTTCGCCGATGTACGCGCGATCATGTCGAACTCAGGTTCCGCCCTTATGGGAATCGGATACGGAAGCGGGGAGAGCCGAGCGGCGGAAGCCGCGAGGGCCGCGATCGACAGCCCATTGCTTGAGCTGGATATCGTCGGAGCGAAGGGAATTCTCTTCAATATTACCGGTGGGAACGACCTCTCCATGTACGAAGTGGACGAGGCCGCGAAAGTTATCACGCAGGCCGCAGATCCTGATGCAAATATCATCTTTGGCGCGGTTATCAATCCCAACTACACCGGTGAAGTGAAAGTGACCGTGGTTGCAACTGGATTCGATGAGCACAAGAAAGGTGGTGCACTCAGCTTCGGCGCGAGCGCGATGAGCTCCATCAAAACCCCCGCTGGAGAAAGCGAGTTCGATGTTCCCGCATTCCTTCGAAAGAAGATGGGCGGAATCTCAGCTCCTACTCCGCAAAGCGGCGGTTCTTCTCTTCCAAGAAGCGTCAATGCTTCATCTCAATCCAATCCGGCTACGGGGGGAGCGTATCAGCCACGTCCTATGACTTCAAATGCAGGTTCCAACTTTGGAGCTACGTTTGGGGACAGACCAAGATTCTAAAAACACACTACAGTCGAAAGAGCTCATCTCGCAGGAGAATGGGCTCTTT
>CAYHQD010000104.1:0-4526 GCA_964358905.1 uncultured Candidatus Peribacteria bacterium | reverse complement strand
ATCGCCAATATATTGTCACAGTATTATCCGCCGGTTATATAGAAATCTGTGCTAAAACACGCATTTCAAACTTCAACTGTGGAAGGAATGGCGAAATCGGTTTTGACAAAATGTCATTTAATGCCTTATGTAAGCCGTAAAAAAAGAAGAATCAGGAAATTTTATCTTACAATTCTCTTGCAATTTGTGCTTGAGAATATATACTCATGGTGAGTAAGAATTCACCCCCTATACCTTATTATATGTAATATTAATAATATGCAAACGAACTCTCAGACGATATTGCAACAAACATCAATGCAAATACAGGCGCCAAAACCAAACATTCAAAAATACATTTCTTCCTCCGTGCGCCTTGATGTCTTGAGGCCGACTCAGATGTCCGACTCCGAGCTCTATTCGCTCTGTAAAAAATACGGACTCCAAACTCGAATGTGGAAACGGAAATTTGCAGGATTGCTCCCAGAGGTCGAAAGTCGTAACCTGCACAGGCGCAGGGGGTACGCTTCTATCACAGAGTTTGCCTTGAAGCTGGCGGCGATGAGTCCCTCGAGTGTGGAGCGCGTAGTTTCCTTGGCGCGGCGGCTGAAGGATAAGCCGCTTCTCTATGCGCTTCTCGAAGACGGAAAAGTCGGCTGGACGAAGCTGGAACTGGTTGCGGCGATTGCCACGGTCGAGAACCAAGCGCACTGTGTGAAGATGGTGAAGGAATTTTCTTATGTGGCGATGCTGGGATATATAAAGGAGTTGCGTGCAAAGAACGAAAGAGAAATGTGGCAAGCAATTCGAGTTGAGGAAGATGGAAAATCATTTCCAGTCCGGTTTTCTGAAAATATGCAAAGTGGTGAATCATATCAAAACGAAATCATTAATGGGGTAAGTCAAATTTCCTACGTAGGAGATTTGACACATGTCGATAAAAATGGTGATATAGGTGATACGAGTGGGGTGATAAATACATGGAATAACTATCCCTCTTTTCAAAAATGGTCGACGATTTCATTTCCAGTGTCGCCGGAAGTTGAGAAGGAACTTCGGATTTGCAAACACGAGCTTGAAAAAGAGATGGGCATCACACTCACCTTCAACGAGGTGCTGCGTATCCTCATGCAGAGGGCGATGGCGGTGAAAAAGATGCGAAGAAGCGAGAAAATCCAAGATAGTGATGAAAAAAGTGAGCAGGATAAAATACAAGATGCGAAAGTTGGGTCGGAGGAAAATGGTGTGTGTCATGTTTCTGCAGAAGTCAGTCAAGATGAAAAGGCATCGCGCTACATCCCCGCGGCGGTGAGACACCAAATCGAGAATAAATACGGGAAGGGATGCGCGTTTCGAAATTGTAAAAATGCGGCGGTGATACTGCATCACATAGAAAGGTTTGCGATTCTTGCGGCGAAGAAAAATGCGACTGAAAAATATACCAAAGAAGGGATGACGGAAGGAAATTGCTACGAAGGCAAAAACGAAGGTGGAGCAGTTACTCTACATGATCCCACAAAAATTATTCCTCTCTGCAAAGAGCACGAACGGCTCGTGCACACTTCGCGCATACGTGATGAATCTCTGCCGCCCTCGCAGTGGGAGGTGATCGGTGTAGAAGAGGTACCTGGCGCGCGTGGTGACATACCTAGACATGAAGGTAAGGCTCAAGCGGAGACTAGTGATACAGATGTGAGAAAGGCTGCTTCGCTCAGCTACGCAATCGATAAAAAAGTCATGGCGTATAGGATAGAGTGACCACGCGAAGCCCACGCGAGGCGTACTCGCCAACACGCGACGTGTACTCACGAAGCGTATTCCCAATTTTCCGCACTCGCGAACTAAAGCACATCCGCGAGATTCGTCAGTGACATAAGAGGTTGCATGATGGCGAAGACCAATAACCCGACTGTGACACCGAGGATGATCAAAATAAACGGCTCCATCAATTTCGAAATGTTGTTGGTGATCACATCCACTTCGCTCTCATAATAATCGGCGATCTGATCCATGACGGTGGAGAGTTCTGCGTTTTTTTCTCCCACGGCGACCATGCTCACTACGAGAGACGGGAACAGAAATTCATTGCCGCTCAAGTTTTCCCCGAGTGGTATACCTCTCGCCACGTCGTCGGCCGCGATCAGAATTCTTCGTTTGTATACTTCATTGCCCACGGCTTCAGCATCTATCTGAAGCGCCTTCAAAATAGAAATACCGCTCGAGATGAGTGCGCTGAGTGTGCGTGCGAATTTCGAAAGACAAATCATACGCATCATGCCGCCGAAGATGGGTAAACGCAGAAGCAGGGTGTCGAAATACCAGTGTCCGATGGGAGTGCGTATGGCGACTTTTATGAGCGCGATAAATCCAAATATACCGCCGAGCACAAGGTACCAGTATGACTGCATAAATCCGGAGAAATCTATAAGCGCCTGAGTCAGCGGAGGTAGAGCCGAGCCTGTAGAAGAAAACACTTCGCCGATTTTTGGAATTACGAGGACCATCATGAGCGAGATCACGATACCTATGATGATAAATACAACGATCGGGTATATCAGTGCGCCTTTTATGCGAGAGTTAAGCTGAGCGTTTTTTGAAGTTTCATGATTGATCTTGTCGAAAATTTCATTCAACTTGCCCGAGATTTCACCTGCGTGCACCATACCCACTTGAGAAGTAGAGAAGATATTAGGAAAGTCCTCCATGGCGGAAGAGAGCTTTTTACCCGCTTCGATACGGCGAGCAAGTCCATCGGTTATGCGCTTCAGGCGAACATTTTTGATTTCGTCCGCGATCGTCCGCAGTGCCTTGGTCAGAGGTACTCCCGCGTTCAGCGTCACCGCTAGCAAACTGAAAAACGTCATCTTCTCTTTTATCTTCACCTTCGTCATCGACTTCAGCCAGTCATCTAGCTTTCTATATTGGTCGAGCAGAAAATTACCGGTGAGTTCCAGTTTTAAATCTTCATCAAAACGTTGTATGTTCTTTTCGCCGGAGGTGCCGATTTCAAATAGCACGTCTTCCTCTTTATCTAAAGGTGATGGGGAAGTTGCTTCGTTCGCTCTCGCTCCGGTCGCGTGAAAATCAGTATCAACAATAGTATTCACATCGGGGATAAACACCTTTGCATCCGTACCCATGCCCGCTCCTTTTTGTGCTTCGATCTCAGGTGTCATATATGCGTATCATATAAATGAGTACTTTCTACCGCGTGAAATTACGGTTGAACAGCCGGTTTGATATATTCCGGCATCGCCTTGTCATCAATACTGACATGTCGTGCGCTACGGTATACTTCCTCAAGCGAGGTAAGACCTTTCAGGGCTTTGATAATGCCGCTTTGTTCCAGCGTCAGCATGCCTTCTTCCATAGCGACTCTCTGAAGGTCGATCGTGTTTGCGCCGGCGATAATCATTCTGCGAAGTGCATTGCTCATGGTCAAAAGTTCATAAATACCCACGCGTCCTTTGTAGCCGATGTTGTCGCATTTTTCACAACCGTGCGGTTTGTAAAACACGCGCTCAGATGGTACATCACCTGCGGCAAGCGGGCTCACGGTATTCAATGCTTCGTTTACCATCGCCATTGTCTGAGCATCCACTTCCATGGGTTCTTTACAATTCTGACAGAGTTTGCGCACAAGTCTTTGCGAGATAATCATATTAATGGTGCCCGTCATAAGAAATGCGGGAACTCCCATATTCAAAATACGGGTAATGGTTTCCACCGCCGAGTTGGTGTGTATGGTGGAGAGTACGAGATGCCCGGTGAGAGATGCCTCGATCGCCGTATTCACCGTCTCGCGGTCACGAATTTCTCCGACCATTATGATATCCGGATCCTGACGGAGTGCGGTACGCAGTCCACTTGCAAACGTATATTCGATCTCCGCATGAGTTTGTGATTGATTCAGTCCATCCATCTGAATTTCCACCGGATCCTCGATGGTGAGAATGTTTACGTCGGGTGTATTGAGAATGGTAAGTGCGGCATAGAGTGTCGTCGTCTTACCCGATCCCGTGGGACCAGTGGTAAGAATAATTCCATTGGGCATATCCAGGGCTTTTCTCAAATTCGTGAAACTCACACTTTCAAATCCTAGCTCCTCAAGCGTAGGAATATTCAGTGACTCTTCTTGAATACGCATCACGATCTTTTCACCGTTTATTGTTGGGAGAGTGGAGACACGCAGATCCATTTCACGATTATCTTCCGTGGTGATATGTGCGCGTCCATCTTGTGGAATACGTTGTTCATCTATCTTAAGATTCGACATGATCTTCACGCGCGATACGACAGCCGGATGAATATTATGAGGATACTCGACAATTCTGCGAAGCACACCGTCCACACGATAGCGCATTCTTATAGTATGTTTCGACGGCTCTATATGGATATCCGACGAGCGCATTTCGATGGCACACGCAATCGCATTCATCACCAGTTGCGGAATATTTCCCGCGATGATGGAATTTTTGAGTTGGTCGTTACGTGATCCTGCGGTGGCGTTCATTTGATGATGGTATGAGAATAAAAGGGGGGGGGGA
>CAYHQD010000103.1:0-4622 GCA_964358905.1 uncultured Candidatus Peribacteria bacterium | reverse complement strand
GGTCGAACGGTAAGAGTTGCACCATACACATGGGATATCAGAAGGTATATTTTTGATAATAAGTCGAAAAAACTTGAGACGGAAAGCGTGGGGTCGTTTACCCAGTATCCGGTGAGACTTGCTTGGGCGGTGACTATTCACAAGAGTCAGGGGAAGACGTTTGATCGTGTGGTTGTGGATATAGGGAACGGTTCGTTTACTCATGGGCATGTATATGTGGCGATCAGCAGGTGTACGAGTTTTGAGGGTTTGATTCTGAAAAAGCCGATTCAGAAAAAACATATTTGGTTGGATAGGCACATTGTAAAATTTCTCACGCGCTATCGCTATGATATTTCGGAAGCAGAGATGCCTCTTGAACGTAAAATGGAAAAAATCAAAGATGCGATTGAGCGTGGAGCAATACTAAAAATAGTATATCTCAAAGCCGACGACACGAAATCCACCCGTGAGATTCGCCCCTCCTTCGTCGGGGCTCTCACCTACTCCGGAAAACCCTTCATCGGTATGCAGGCATACTGTCTCAAATCCAATGCTGACCGGTGTTTCAGGGTGGACAGAATACTCGAGATGGAGTAAGTGTAATTGCGGGGATAACTATGGGGAAAATGTGTCAAAGAAAATGAAGAATAAAAATGAAAGTTAAGAAATAAATTATCTCTATGCACAACTGGTCGACCGATACAAAACAGCTTAAAAAAAATCCGGAGAAATATAAAATATGGAAGATGGAACAGATGATTAATTTTGGGTTGGATGATGAAAAAATCAGTAGGAAAGATTTAAAAGAGAATTGGGATAAAATTACCATAGATCCTGCACGACGAAAATTTCTTTACCTTTTATTATGGCAAAAAAAACAATCCTGACGAAGAATCAGCAATTACTTCTCATAGAAATCGGTAAAAATAAAGCCCTTTCCGAATGTTTTTACTTGGGTGGCGGAACGGCGTTGGCCGAATATCATTTACTACATCGTCTATCTGAGGATTTGGATTTTTTTGCTGAAACGGAATTTGATCCATTTTTTATTTCAACATTTCTTGAAGGTATCCGAAAAAAAATGAAAATAACGACAATCGACTATCAGCAAAGTTACAATAGAAATTTATTTTTTATAACTATTGGATGTGATGTAATCAAGACGGAATTTACCTATTATCCGTTTCCGAGAATTGAGGATAAAATTATTGTCAATGGACTTCATGTAGATAGTCTTGTTGATATAGCCGTAAATAAAGTTTTTACGATTTATCAAAGACCACGTTCCAGAGATTTTATAGATTTATATTTGATTTTGAAAAAAACAAAATGGGAAATGTCTGACTTAATACTGAAAGCAAAGGCTAAATTTGACTATCATATTGATTATTTGCAGCTTGGGACGCAATTTACAAAAGTGAACGATGTTGAAGACTTTCCAAAAATGCTTGTGAAACTTCAGCATTCCGTGTGGCAAAACTTTTTTCTAAATGAAGCGAGAAAATTCAAAAATGATGTGTTAAGGTAATGTCGTATTTCATAAAATTACAATTAATATCCCCATTAAATTTCTACTTTTGTAGATCCTGCGTGTGTTTAGTCTTGACGGGTGAGACTATACGCACCTATAATGCCGGTGCATTAACCTTTGTATATGAGTAAAGAAAGTTCGATCGTTATGTTCCATCAGAAAAACGTGCGCAGACACTGGGATGCTATTAAAAAATTATGGTATTTTTCTATTGTTGATGTTGTTGAGATTTTGACAGATTCGGCCATACCAAGGCGCTATTGGAGTGATCTCAAAATCAAACTTAAAAATGAGGGAAGTCAGTTGTACGAAAAAATCGTACAACTGAAATTATTATCTTCAGATGGTAAAAAGTATTTTACAGACTGTTTATCAACTCAAGATTTATTAAGAGCGATTCAGAGTATTCCATCACCAAAAGCGGAGCCTTTTAAGATGTGGCTTGCTGAAGTGGGAAAAGAGAGACTCGATGAAATAGAAAATCCGGAACTTGCTCAAGAACGCATGAAAGCGCTTTTTGAGAGGAAAGGTTATCCCAAGGATTGGATTGATAAGCGCTTGCGCGGGATTGCGATTCGCCAGAATTTGACTGACGAATGGAAGGAACGAGGTCTTACGCATGAAAAAGATTATGCGATTTTGACGGCTGAAATTTCCAAGGCGACTTTTGGTATGACACCGAGTGAATATAAGAAATACAAAAATATTCCCGATAAATCGAAGGTAAATTTAAGAGATAATATGACGGACTTTGAATTGATTTTTACGATGCTGGGAGAAAAAGTAACAACGGAGATTTCCAGTAAAGAAAAGCCGAGGGAGATGATAGAGCACAAAAAGGTAGCGAAGCGTGGTGGAAACGTGGCGGGTAATGCGCGTAGGCAAACGGAAAAAGAGTTGGGACACTGCGTGATTTCAAAAGGAAATTACCTTCAGAGTGATACGAAGAAGAGATTGAAAAATGAGATGTAGAATTCGTGCGTACTTAGATACAATTTTTGACTTTATTGGATGCTTTCTATAAAGTCACTTGTAGTATTACTAATGTGTTTCTTATGCCCAACGAAAATAAGTTGGAAACTCGAGTGCATGCATTGGAGTCGCGTGTTGCGAAACTTGAAAAGGCATTGAGTGATGGTGGGATGTCACAAGTTGCAACCATGTATGATGCATCGGCTTCGGATAAAGTGGTGACAAAAAAGAAAGGTTATGAGGGCGAAAGTGCGTTCTCCCATTTTATCGCTTGGATTAAGGATGATTTTTTGATGAAGGTCGGTGCGTTCTTGCTGATACTTGCGCTTGCATGGTTCGTGACTTACGCATTCGCGGAAAACTGGATCGGTCCGATGGGAAGAATTTCACTTGGCTGTCTGGCCGGACTTGCGATGCTCATATTCGGATATCGTATTATTCCCACCAGGGCCATACCCGGCCAGGTGCTTACTGCGACAGGTGCGACTATGATTATGATTACGCTCAGCGCCGCCAGATATGTGTATGATTTTTTTACACCTGCGACCGCACTCGGTCTCATGTCGCTCGTGGTGATTTTGACCGCAGTGATTTCCATCATGAGACGTACGAAAGCTCTTGCGATTTTGGCGCTTCTCGGCGGAGCAATAGCTCCTTTGCTTGTTGATTCTCCGCAGCCCGATTACGTGGCACTTTTATCCTATGTGTTCGTACTTGATGTCGGTGTGTTTTTGGTGGCGTACGCGCGTGGCTGGAGAGTGCTTATTGCGCTCGGGTTAATTCTGACCGCAATGTATGCAAGTGTGTTTTCCACAATGCGATATATGATTGAGTATGCGGCTGATTATCAGGCGAATCCCGAAAGTTACGGTGAGATGCCTTTCAATATAAGTGTCAATTATTCCATAGAGACAATTTGGATTTTCATGGCTCTCTTTTTCGGACTGTTTTTTGTCACCAATTTGGTGGCCATGCTCAGAACACAAAAAGTGGAGAAGAAAGATTTATTCACCAATGCGTTTAACGGACTTCTCATCCTCGTGTGGATTTCTCAATATGTACCGGAGGAGTGGCGAAGTATTGTCTTGGTACTGGTGACTTTGCTGACGGTGGGTGTAGTGTATTTACTTTTGCAAAATAAAAAAATTCCACCAGCTTCGATGTATGTATTCGCGGCATTGTCGATCGTTTCACTCGGTACGGCGACCGCATTTGAACTCGATGGGTCGGTATTGACGATAGCCTATTCGCTTGAAGCGTTCGTAGTAATCGCTCTTATGCATTATGTGATAAAAGATAAAAGGGCTCTCGGAGTGGTTTCGTTTTTGCAAATCGTACCTATTATTGTCGCACTTACGAGTGGACGTTTCTTTTCTTACTCGTGGGAGGAAATGCCTCTTCTAAATGAGAATTTTTTCGTCCTCGCGGTACTGATATTATCTTTTGGAGGTAGTGCGTTTATTTTGAAAAAAAGTGCGGATCATGGTGGTGAAAAAAAATACGGAGGGTACGATGGTCTTGCAATGGGGCATACATTTTTCGCTTCGATTTTCGGTCTCATGCTCGTATGGCTTTCGCTTCATAATATATTGGAGTCGGATAGCGCCGCGCGAGGCGCGGCGCTCGTGCTCTATGTGCTCGTCGGAGTGCGTTTGTTTTTCCATGGGGTGACACGTGAACTCAAACGTTATCGTATGGCGGGCGGATTACTCATCGCAGGTGTGGTACTCAGACTTCTTTTCGTGGAAGTTTGGTTGATGCCACTTTCCGGACGAGTGATCACTTTTGTACTCGTGGGAGGACTTCTTATCGCCACGGCATTTTTCCAGAAAAGACATGTTATTAAAAAATAATTTTATTGTATGAAACACATATTTTTGGGCTTAGTATTTGCTTACGTTTTTTCCCCTTTTGCGGTGACTGCCGCAGAGGAGAAGTCGGATCAGCTGGTCAATGACCTATCTGTATTCAGGACGACGTATACTCCGGTGATGGAATGGGGAGGGGCGGGAGCCACCTCGGCTGGTGCCTCGGTGCTGGTGGAGGTTTTTGTTGCCGGAAAACAGGATTACGGAATAATTATCATGGAGGAGGGAGGGGAGCCCCGCCGCGTCGGGGGTTCGCGCGTGCCGCAGGG
>CAYHQD010000102.1:0-4629 GCA_964358905.1 uncultured Candidatus Peribacteria bacterium | reverse complement strand
TGATAACATACCGGACATAAGTGATAATTGCCCTGCAAATGCAAATAATAATCAGGCGGACAGTGATGGAGATGGGATAGGGAACGCGTGTAACTCGGACTTTGATAGCACCTGCACTGTGGCGACATGTATCATCCTTCTCGATGCAGATAATGACGATATAGCTGAGAATGAAGGTTTCGGACCACTCGACAACTGTCCCACGGTACCAAACCATGACCAAATCGATCAAGATGCGGATGGATTTGGAGATGCCTGTGACGCTCCTTCTGGAGCGAGCGGATCCGTAGGTGGCGGTTCAGGCGGCGGCGGTGGATTCCACCTGCCTCCGAGCAACGGATATATCCCACTTTCCGCACGTGGTGGCAATCCTGTCCTCACCTCTCCAACTCCCACACCTACTCCTTCAGCCGGTGGAACTTGTAACTTAAGTGATATTCGTTCACACTGGGCTCGCGAGTATATAGAAGAACTGTGTGTGCTGGGAGTAGCAAGCGGATACGGTAGAACCAGCCTCTTTGGGCCAAATAAAGAAATTAACCGCGCGGAGTTTGTAAAAATGCTCCTCGGCACTATGGAACTCGATCTTTTACAACCGGACGTACGACCTTTCTCAGATGTATCGGCTCGTGAATGGTATGCGGACGATGTATACACGGCAAAACAGCTCGGTATAGTGGAAGGCTATGAAGACAGTACATTCCGTCCAGACCAAACCGTTTCTCGCAGTGAAGCGATCAAAATGGCGCTCGCGGCAATGGATATTCGTCCCGACTTCGTCGCACAAAGTTCATTCTCCGATGTACCGCGCTCACACTGGGCTATCGGCTGGATTGAAAAAGCGAGTGAACTGAACATCGTATCCGGCTACGGTGCAAACCGTTTCGGACCGAACAACCCGGTACTGAGAGGTGAAGCGGCAAAGATCATAGTGGAAAGCGTACGGTAACCAGATCAAACGAAGTTTGATCCTCCCCATCAGAAATATTTTGAATAAAATCTGAGAGAGAGTATCCTCACGGGTGCTCTCTCTTTCTTTACGCGCCTTAAAGCGCGTGTGGATCCACCACTCCCCTTAATCTACCCGCACTTCAAGTGCGTGCACCCGTTTCCCACATTTTTTATTGCACATGAAAATTTTCGCCCACATCATCCCAAGCCAGGCATGCAATATGGAAACTCTGACATATGCAATTCCTGCAAACCTTGAAGATCAAGTAAAGGTTGGAAATGTGGTCAAAATACCATTCCGAAAAGAGGAAATTTTTGGCCTGGTGATTAAAATTGATAATCTGAAACCGAAATTCGCCACACGCGATATCCTGGAACTCGGAGTAATTACATTACCCGAAACGACGGTCAAGTTGATAGAATGGATCGCGGCGTATTATTTCTGTTCATTGCATACCGCGGCGAAGCTGTTTCTTCCACTATCAATATGGAATCGCAAAAGACCCAAGAAAGTGACACCGGCACGGGAGGAGGTAAATCACATGCATGAAAAATGCAATCTCACCCCAGCACAAAAAAAAGTGTTTGATGCGATTATTGCGAGTAAACCCGGGCTCCACCTTCTGCACGGAGTCACGGGATCGGGAAAAACGGAAATATATCTCCACCTGATTCACGAGGTAATTGCAGAAGGCAAACAAGCGCTTCTTCTCCTGCCCGAAATCTCGCTCACACCTCAAATCAGCGACTACTTCAAAAATGTATTCGGTCAAAAAGTCGCCGTGCTTCACAGCGAACAATCCTTGAAGACAAAGGGAGAAGAGTGGTTTCGTATTTTACGAAGTGAGGCTCAAATCGTCATCGGACCACGTAGTGCTCTCTTCGCTCCATTCCAAAATCTCGGTCTGATCGTCGTGGATGAAGCGCATGATGGAAGTTACAAGCAGGACTCGTCTCCTCGCTACCATGCAAATCGAGTTGCGGCTGAATATGCGCGCCTGCGCGACATCCCCGTCATCTTCGGTTCGGCTACACCAAATATCGACACATACTACGCGGCGGAAAAAGGTACCCGCCTGACTCTGCATGAGATAAAAGAAAAAATAAGCAAAGATACCGTGCGCACCACGCATGTGGTAGACATGCGCGATGAATTTAAGAAAAAAAACTTTTCACCTTTTTCGGAACTGTTGATAGAAAAACTACGCGGGGTACTCGAGAGAAAAGAACAGGCGATTTTGTTCGTAAACAGACGCGGCATGGCAAGCTCCATGATATGTAAAGACTGTGGGTACAAGGCGGCCTGCGATACTTGCGCCATCCCACTCACATATCATCATACGCGCGCGAAGACCTATCTTTCTTGCCACCATTGCGGTCTCGTAAAATCCGTCCCTGAAGACTGCCCACTATGCGGAAGCGTCGCTTTCAAATTTACAGGACTGGGCACGGAGAAAGTGGAAGAAGAAATCAGAGGTCTTTTTCCCTTGGCGCGCATGGTGCGGGCAGACAGGGAAATTTTGGATAAAGACGCATCCATCGAAGATATATACATGACATTCAAACGCGGCGAAGCGGATATCCTGATCGGCACACAAATGATTGCAAAAGGCTGGGATATCCCGAACGTGACTTTGGTCGGCGTGGTACTTGCGGACATCGGGTTAAATGTGCCGGATTTCAGGTCAAGCGAACGTATTTTCCAATTGCTCACACAGGTGGCGGGACGCACGGCGCGCGGCACTCTCCACGGCGAAGTGATAATCCAAACCTACAATCCCGAAAACCCAGCAATCACAGCGGCGGCCGGCGAAAATTTTGATAGGTTTTATACGCAAGAAATCAGTACAAGGAAAACCTACGGGTTTCCGCCGTTCACAAAACTCTTCACCTGTTACTTCGAAGGAAAATCCCTACAGGAAGCAATTAAAAAAGCTGAAGACATAGCGCTGAAATTCAAGGAAGCGGACACCACTCTCGTGAAAAAACATCCTTCCCTCACTCCTTCGATCATCCATCTCTCTCCCGCCATCATCGCCTATAGAAACAGCCTGCACCATTACACGACGGTCATAAAAACCACCCACCTCGATTTGCTCCTGTCACAATTTGAGGCGGGGGAACTACGTCAGTGGAAAGGAGACAGGATATAATCGGAACATTTGCAATCCCGTGGTTCTTTGCTTAGAATGCGCGTATGAAAAAAAGAGTGCTTTCGGGCGTACAACCTTCGGGCATTGCGCACCTTGGAAATTATTTCGGGGCAATGCGACAACATGTGGAATTCTCGCAGAATGACAACTACGAGACATATTTCATGATAGCGGATTTGCATGCGCTGACAACCATCAATGACCCTGCATTGCGTGGAAAACTCATAGAAAACCTCGCGCTCGATTATCTCGCGCTCGGCCTCGACGTAAAAAAATGCGTATTTTTCCGCCAGAGCGATGTACCCGCGCACTCTGAACTCACCTGGATATTTTCATGTATTACACCACTCGGGCTCCTCGAACGAGCACATGCGTGGAAAGACGCATTGGAAAAAGGGAAAAAAAATCCGAGTGTCGGACTCTTCATCTACCCCGTACTTATGGCCTGCGACATCTTGCTCTATCAGCCGGATTTAGTCCCCGTGGGAAAAGATCAGAAACAGCATGTGGAAATCGCCCGCGACATCGCGCAGAAATTTAATAACACATACGAAAACGTATTTACGTTACCGGAAGTGTACACCCCGAAAGAAGTAGCAGTGGTGCCCGGTACCGACGGTCAAAAGATGAGCAAAAGTTATGGCAACACGATCGAATTTTTCGCACCCGAAGGAGTTCTCAAAAAACAAGTCATGGGAATTATCACCGATTCTCTATCGGTGGAAGCGGCTAAAGATCCCGAAAAATGCAACGTGTTTCAGCTGATTAAATTGTTCTTGGATGAACAGGAACAAAAGGCACTTGCGGATAGATACAGAAATGGTGGACTTGGCTATGGAGAGGTGAAAAAGATGCTCCTGGAGCAGATACTCGAGTACTTCAAACCATACCGCGCAAAACGTGTTGAACTTGAAAAGAATATGGACTACATTTACGTTTGTTTAAAGGAAGGAGGCGCAAAGGCAAATAACTATGCGGGCAAGACAATGGAAGAGGTAAAGAGAGCCGTAGGTTTACTTCATTGAAAATGGCGCAAACAAAATACATCTTCGTGACCGGTGGCGTATGTTCATCCCTGGGGAAAGGGATCGCCTCGGCATCTATCGGTGCGCTTCTTAAGGCGAGCGGATTTAAGGTGTTTTCGATGAAACTGGACCCATATCTCAATGTAGATCCCGGCACGATGAGTCCATTCCAGCATGGAGAAGTATTTGTCACGGATGATGGTGCGGAAACCGATCTGGATTTGGGACACTATGAACGTTTCATCGGTGAAAATCTTGCGGAAGAATCTTCCGTCACCACGGGAAAAATCTACACCGAAGTATTGGAAAAAGAACGCAAGGGAACATTCTTGGGAGGCACAATTCAAATCATTCCCCACATCACCGGCGCCATAAAAGCGCGAATTCTCAAAGTTGGCAAGAAGAGCGAAGCGGATATAGTACTCGTGGAAATCGGCGGCACAACCGGAGATATAGAGGGACTGCCTTACTTGGAATCAATTCGCCAGCTTCGCTATGAA
>CAYHQD010000101.1:0-4734 GCA_964358905.1 uncultured Candidatus Peribacteria bacterium | reverse complement strand
ACTCCGCTCTTTTGGCCCGGAGTTTGGCTAAAAAATCATTTTCTTTTTCAAGATACCGAACCTGAAGCTCCAGTCGCCTAACTCTGTCAGCTTCGGGCAATCTGACTCTTTTGTATCCGCCGTCTGCCTGAACTCCTGATAGTCTGATAAGGCTTTCCAAGCCTCCTCTTTTTGACATACGCCTCCAGTCTTTGAGCGTATACTTGCAGTAGTGTTTTTTCCATATGCCAATATCGAAACCGGCCTGTTTCCAAATCTCGTCCGGCTTGATTCCCTGGAAATACAAATCCAAAGCCCGTTTTTTGAATTCGTAGGTGTAATGGATCGATCTTTGGCCACAGCTAAAAACACAAGGATTCTGTTCTAGCTTCGCGATCTGCTCACTTGAAAATATTGTTCTCATATTCTTTTGTTAATTGATTACTAACTGATTCTAACAAAAGAAAACTGTATACCGTGTCTACTTTTTGGGGTACAGATCATGGTGGGCAGGGAGGGATTCGAACCCCCGAAGACGTGAGTCAACAGATTTACAGTCTGCCGCGTTTGGCCACTTCGCTACCTGCCCGTAATTGCAATTTATTATCCTCCCATACCGTGCTTACGCAGGTGATTATAACGATGAAATGAGGATTCGCAAGGAAGAGGGGAAACCCCGACAAGTCGGGGTGGAGCCACCTCTCGGAATTGAACCGAGGACCGACCGCTTACAAGGCGGTTGCTCTACCAGCTGAGCTAAGGTGGCGAAAAAAGGAATTCCGACAAGTCGGAATAGGGTAACCTTTATTTGGTATGCGCACGCACTTTGCGCGTGCGTAGAGCGTGTGGATACTAGTAAAAGTGTGTAAGTAAGTCAACTAAAGTGCATAAAGTGAGAGAACATTGCTTTACCAAATCATCGGAAGTCACTATGATGCTCGCGCCTTAGTATATCCTCCATGTCAAAATTTATAATCAAAGGCGGTCAACCCCTTAAGGGCACCGTGCGGGTGGGCGGATCAAAAAACGCCGCCCTGCCTATCATGTGTGCCGGCTTGCTTTGTCAGGAGAAAGTGGTACTTAAAAACGTACCGGAAATTTCCGATGTAGAAAGTATGAGAAAAATTTTCCATACGTTGAATGTGAAGACGCGCTGGCTTGAAAAAAATACACTCGAAATAGATCCTACGGAGGTTGCATTCGCACCAATCGGCCACTCTCTTGTCAGCAGAATGCGCGCATCCATACTTCTGCTCGGACCACTGCTCGCGCGTTTTGGGAAGGTGCGGCTCGCATTTCCCGGTGGATGCGTATTGGGAAAGAGATCGCTCTTCGCACATATCGAAAGTCTGGAACAGATGAAGGCGACAGTCGGGAGATCACACGATGATTTGATTCTGAAAGGGCGGCTGAAAGCGGGGATGGTGGTTATGCCGGAGATGAGTGTTACCGCAACCGAAAATGTCATCATGGCCGCAGTACTTACAAAGGGCAAAACACATATCCATCTCGCCGCCTGTGAGCCGCATGTGCAGGATCTGTGCAGATTTTTAAACTCCAGAGGCGCACGCATTGATGGTGTCGGGTCACATTGTCTGATTGTGGATGGGGTAAAAAAATTGAGCGGAGGTGAGTATGAAGTAATTTCGGATTATCTCGAAGCGGGGACACTCGCGCTCGCGGCCGTGCTTACCAAAGGAGAAGTGACTATCAAAAACATACACAGGCACGATCTCGATTTTTTCTTTTATAAGTTAAAGGAGGCGGGGGGGCGATTTTCTTTTACCAAAGGTACGGGTACTCAAGGACAAAATCTCATCATCAAACCTGCAAAGAGATTGTACGCGGTGGATGTAAAAACAGCCGTCCACCCAGGATTTCCTACCGATTTACAGGCGCCTTTTGCCGTGCTTCTCACTCAAGCCGAAGGCCTAAGCGAGATATTTGAGACTCTTTTTGAAGACAGATTGAATTATCTTTTCGAGCTTGAAAAAATGGGCGCAAAATTTGCGTTTATCAATGCGCATCAGGCAAAAGTCTTCGGACGCATCCGTCTGATCGGAGCCTCCATCGCCTCATGCGATATCCGCGCTGGCGCCGCCATGGTAATCGCTGCACTGGTCGCTGAAGGAGAGACTGAAATTTCCAACATTCTCTATATCGACCGCGGCTATGAAAATCTCGAGAAAAAACTCCGTGAACTCGGCGCGGATATCAGAAGGATGAAATAAATACGACTGAATATCCGGGCATCCTCATTTCACATTATCCGGATTCTCCCAGGCCAGGTCATGAATTGTTTTCATCGTGTCGGCGAATTCTTTGTTCTCGATGAGGATAGCGAAGGCGTCATGGTACAAATTCAACAGCAGAACTTTGTTTTCAAAAATATCTATAGATGAATATATGTCGCCTTTTCGCTGAGGAGAAAACATACGCATGGTGCGTTTTTGTTTTTTGTTGAGAAATTTGTATCTCTTGTGAGTCTGGTTATTCGGACAAATTACGTTTATGTGGATACCTCTGCGTGCGCGCTCATCCATAAAGTCGTTCATAAAATTATCACCCATTTTTGTAAGATCGTCGTGAGCCGCGAATTCCCGCACATCGGTTTTTGAATCCAGCACCGTGAGGTACGCTTTTTTACATCCCGCAAGGCCTTCGTAAAATGTCACTTTCGGCTGAGAGGTGAAAGGATTTTTGTATTCTTTTAGTAATGGGATTGCGCGACTTAATGCTTCTTTCTGCTCGGAAATCTCTTTTGTCTTCGCCTTTGAAAGATCCTCAGGTTCTGCGTAGAAATACCGCGTCCGCCCTTTTTGCGAACGACGCACGTACCCGCGTACTACAAGGTTATCGCAGAGAAAATGAATAGTCGCTTTCGGAAAATCTGTTTTTTTGGCCAGCACCGATGCCGGTTGCATACCGAATTCCAAAAGC
The DNA here is from genome assembly GCA_964358905.1 of uncultured Candidatus Peribacteria bacterium. Taxonomy (GTDB): domain Bacteria; phylum Patescibacteriota; class Gracilibacteria; order UBA1369; family JABINC01; genus CAYHQD01. Next base: position 1,815 of record CAYHQD010000101.1, on the reverse strand, counting down.
GCGAGATATACCTTCGCTTCTTTTTCGGTGAGACCCAATTTGCAGAGATATTCAAACATTATTTAATCGTCAGTAATTGTTGACAGTAAACACTGTACAAAAAATTCTTAAAATAGTAAATAATATATACTATAACTATAACTATTTATGGAAGCAACTTTACTCACCTACCTTGATCACCAAACTATTTACGAAACGAAGTCAAAAATTATTGACATTATTATAAATGAGAAGGGCGAAACATGTATTATTCTGGACCACACTATTCTTTATCCACAAGGAGGAGGTCAGCCCTACGACCAAGGGTACCTCACATGCGATGAAAATATTTTTAAAGTTAATGAAGTCCGTTTTTCTGAAGGCATCGTATACCACGTCGGCACATATGAATCCGGCATGCTCAAAATCGGAGACGAAGTTAAGTGTCGCATAGATATAGAAAGAAGATTGCGTAACGCCAGAGCTCACGGCGCAGGGCATCTGATCGCCTTCATCTTGAAACGACTTCCTTATAAACTTACCCCTCAAAACGGGCATCATTTCCCGGGCGAATGTTATATCGGTTGTGAGGGTGAAATTCCTGAGAATGAGAGAGAAGTGGCGCGAGAAAAAATCGAAACTCTCTGCAATCAAATCATCGGGCTCGAAATTCCGGTCACAGTAGCCTTCATCGACCGAAGCGAAATGGAACGCGTGTGCACATTGATCCCCAAAGAAATTCCAAAAGACAAACCGTGCAGAGTGATGTCCGTCACCTTGCCAAATGCAGGAAAATCCGCCGTACCCTGTGGCGGCACTCACGTGGCGAACCTCCGTGAGATAGGAAAACTCGTCATTTCAAAAGTCAAAGTGAAGAAAGGCATGACGAAGATCAGTTATGAATGCGAATAGTCACCGTGCCCTCCAAATCGTTTCGATGGACTTCCACGCCGACGTTTTTGAGTTTTTCGAGAGTTTCAGAGTGTGGGTGTTCGTAGGTGTTTCCTTCACCGGATTGGATGATGGCGATAGTTGGCGAAACGGCATCGAGAAGCGCTTGAGAAGTGCTGGTACGAGAACCATGATGACCGATTTTCAATACGTCGGCATCAAGGAAAATTGACAAATCCGTCATTGCTTGCGAGACACTCTGACCCTTCCCGGGAAGGCGGACTAAATCATGACTATTGAGTAACTCACTATCGTTGTGTGACATAGTATCGTAATGGCGCAAAATCTCTTCTTCACATTCCTTTTCGCAGTCGCCGGTGAAGAGAAAAGTGTTCGGGCGAACACTTTCGCCGTCATTTGATGGCTCATACAAGCCATTCTCATTTTTCGAATCGGGAGACGACCCCTTTTTGGGAAGCGAGCTTCGTATGTTTTTTGAAGCGTAAGACATCTTCATCACAACCGAGGCGTTGTTGGTATTTCCAAACTCTCTGCCCGCAACAATGGTAATAGGGTAAAGCACATCAAAGTACAGATCGCTCACCTGAAAGTCCTTTTCAGCCTGCGCGAAATGGAGAGCGAGTTCGCCCCGCACCTCCAACTCATGCGCGAGCCTCAAAAACTCGGCATAAAGCCCGCTTTCGTACTCATCTCCGCTGATCAGCACATGGCGCACACGATAGCGGCGGAGTACTTCTATCAGCCCTTCCACATGGTCTCTGTGAGGATGTGTGAGCACGACCAAATCTATGTCGCGCACAAAAAACGGCAACTCTTCCCCGAGCCGCTCAAGCACCGTTTCACCCGGGCCGCCGTCTATGAGCACTGTATGCAGATCTTCCGTGACAATCAGAGTCGAATCCCCCTGGCCGATATCGAGAAAAT
>CAYHQD010000100.1:0-4740 GCA_964358905.1 uncultured Candidatus Peribacteria bacterium | reverse complement strand
CGGATTCCAAGGAGGATTCGGCTCATTCGTCACATACAGAGGAATGGCCACGGACTCTCCGAAGTACAACCTGTTCCAGTTGCACGGTTTTAAAATATTCTGATTAGCGCTGTGCGCGGGATTCGCATAATTATTTGGCCGTACGCAGTTCTCACCCGCGTTTCCTTCGCCCGGGGGAGGGACAATGAAGCGCCGCGAAGCGGCGCTTGGGTCAATGTCCACAGCTCTCGAAGTGACGGAAAACTCCGCGCGATTTTGGTTGCAGGGAGGGGTGGTGAGTGGAGCGGGACCATCTCCGGTGAGGAACTCAGTGCCGTTGGCGGAACATACATATTTCAATCCCACTTCTCTTCCTGCGGGGAGTTGTACGGCGGCGGCCTTGCCCGCGCGAAGTCCCATATCAAATGCAAACACCCCTTTCCCGTCAGCCCGGGAGTTGGTTAAGGTACGCACCAATCTTGACGTGTAAGAGAACATGTCGAGCACGATCAGTGTGATTATATTCATAAATATCAGGACTATGATCAAGGATAAGCCGCGACGATTGGTAAATTGATGTACTCGATTTTGTTTCATACGTCGAACGTTAAAAAATATCATTTGCAGAAATTGAAAACCCAGATCGCCGCCACATTCAGCATGATCGCTCCGAGAATTCCGATGAAAAGACAAATATATCTTTCCGTTCTGTCGGAAATGACTTGCTTGGACAATCGGGCTTTTATGTTTTGAAAAGTCCCTTCATTTGGATGAGCGGTGTCGTGAGCGGTGTGTTTTTCCATATTAAATTTGGGTTACGATTATATGAGGGACGATTTAAGACGCCGGATAGTTCATAATTTCATCGTTGAAAGGTATGGTGATGAACCGGTTAAGAGTGTAACTGCGCTGGGAAATCGGAAGAGCTACGCTTGCGGGATCGGTAAGCTGGGCCGTGATTGTCACATATACCTGCGGTTGGACGCGATTATCAAATTCATTGTATGCCTTGTGTGGGTCTTCAAGTGGAGCAATATAGAATGTAAGGTTGGTAACCGATATCGAGGGCGGAGTGATCGGCACGAAATCATAAAACATCGAAGGAACCGTGTCCGTGAAAGAACTTATATCGGTGAGATCATTTGCGTCAGGGTCGGTCGCAGGATTCATATTCGTTTGAGCATCCGTGGTACAGAAAAAGCCTTCGGCACATTGCCAAGTCTCATTTACTCCATCGCTATCTTCATCGCTTCCCGTCATACGAAGCAACGATGCGGTATACCCCGTAGGTTCGGGCTGACTCAATGTGTCATACCACGGTTCTCTGCCGATCATCGTTTTCTTTGTCCCATCCGGGCTGACAAGAAAAAGCATATTGGTTTCGTGCTCATCCGTGGTCGAAGTGAAAGTGCATTTTCTTCTGGAAAACGTAAACATCTCGCTGGATGAATCGCACATCGCGGATGCCTGGGTGGGAAGGGTGGTGATCTCACCCTCGTATGGATTTCTGCCCGTTGCAATATCTTCGGTGTATTCGAGCGAGGGCTGGCCTTCACAATCCTCGTCGGTAACAGGTGCATATCCGCCCGATACGGTGGTACACCATGTACCGAGATTATCGGCGGGAGGTCCGGAAGTCGGGTCGGCGAGTCCACCCAAATTCATTCCCTGCTCATTCGGTGAACCTGCCGGAGCTCCGGGGTTGTAGAATCGTGAGCCATACACCAGATAATTTGAGCCGAAGGTGTCATCGGGAGACGTGTTATCAAAAAGCGTACCGCCTCCATTTAGCACATAATAGTTGTAGTATTCCGGATAATCGAGGGTTCCGGCTTTCACTTCACGCACAATCAGCTCCATAAGATGGGAAGTTTCCGAAAGAAGCAGGTTGTTAAGACGCGCATACGTATCGTCGCGCGTCATATTTACCAGAACGCCGGTGAGCAAAGGAGTGAGAATCGCAAGTATTGAGCTTGCAACGAGAACTTCTATAAGGGTGAAACCCTGTCTTCGATGTGGCGATACGATATTGTTCATAGGCTACCTGTCGTTGGTGAATAGAGTTGAAACCTGATAAGTCTTTACCTTCAAGTGATAGGCGAATTTAACGGTACTCGTAGCCAGAAGCGCTTTTTCATCAACCCCGTCGTCGTTACTGTCAATCTGTACGGCTTTAACCGTTATTTGCCTATAATAAGAGGTGAGAACCGCATCCGGTGAGTTGCCGCTGAGCACCGGTTTCGATTGATCGGGAGAAAGGTATTTTCTATATACGCTGTAACCGTTTGCGAATCTTGAAAGCACCGCCGAATCGGAAAATTCACCGCTGGCGGTCAAAGGTCCGACCACACTTTGAGTGAAATCAACGTGATCGAAAGTGAGGGCGTAATATTTCGTCTCCCCTATCGCCGCAAAAACCTCCGGCGAAATAGCGGAATCGCATATATCCGTTGTTTCTGTCGTATCCCAACATCCATCATCGGCGAAACGGATGCGATTGGTACCGATCTGCGATTCGATATAATCGAGTCCTTCTTCGGCGAGATGCATTGCCTGCAAGGTGTAGCGACTTGTACCGTTTGCGTCCAACATATTAAAAGTCCTGCTACCCGCCACCACAATTCCTGAAAAAGCGATACCGAGAGCTACGCTGATCTCAATCATTGTTTCCGCTTTTTTTAAGTAAAGGTGACGAAAGAAGATCATGGAGTGGGTTATTCTATGGTAAATGGTGCGCCGGAAAGGGCGAATATACCGATTATGACCAGACGGGTGTTGTTTGTCGGATCCTGCATGTGTATTGAGAGCAGATCAACATTCTGATCAAAACCGCTTGCGTTATTATGCTCATTGATCAAAAGTGTCCCATCGCTAGCGGAATAGGCGAGACTGTATGTTTTTCTGGGATTGGAATTGGAAGGGGTGGTGAAGAGAGCTCCCGCGGTGATGTCGTATTTTCCGGTGAAAGAGACGATGAGTTCTCCGGTGGTTAACACGCGTTCTTCGATGAGGCTGTCGGTGCCGCTTGGATTTGAGTTGTATATATCGGCAATCTGATTCTCGATGTCGAAATCCGCATACGTGCGGGCAATCACTCCATTGCCACTTGTCTGTTGCAGTTCAAGCACATACGCAAAGGGAACGGTATCGCTTTGACCGTCAAAGTCGGTATCTATGCTTTGAGGGTTGATATTGCTCGGTACATGACTGAGCGCCCGTCCGCGCACATCATCAAGCATGCCGCTGATTATATGCGACTGCAGACGAAACTGGTATTGGTGTCGCATGGCAAAAATGGCGGTGGAGCCGGTTCCTGCAAGGATCACCATGATCGAAACCACAATCAAAAGCTCGATCAAGGTGAATGCGTTGCGTTGCGTTGCGTTCGTTGCGTTGCGTTGCCTCCCTCTTTATCGGTTCCGATTTTTCGTGCGAATGTATCATGTGATATCATACGAGAATGTTACGAGGTCGAGTATATCCTTCCGCAAAAACTTGGGCAAATGGAATTTGCAACTCGCAGTGGAAAAGTGTAATTTCACCATGCTTTCTTATATCTAAACTATGTTCACTGGTATCATCCAAGATGTGGGTACGATTACGAAGATTCGTAAGGTAAAGGATGGGAAAAAACTGACCATTCGTTCGGCGTTGGCCCCTATCCTGCATGAAGGTGCGAGTATTGCCGTGGATGGCGCGTGTCTTACGGTGGAGAATTTCGATGAGGTGGAATTTACCGTTCACGTGATCGAAGAAACTCTCCTCTGTACGATAGTTGGAAATTATAAAGTGGGTACGAAGGTGAATTTGGAGCCGGCTCTAAAAGTTGGGGAGAGTCTCGATGGTCATATTGTCCAGGGACATGTGGATGGGACGGCGACTATCCATTATAGACATGATGGACGGGAAGGAGCGATTCTTGATTTGTTTCCTCCCCAGATGCTTCTTCCCTTTATAGCTCAAAAAGGATCTATCACCGTAAACGGGGTGAGTCTTACCGTAGTGGATTTATTTCCGGACGACGATTTTATGCTTTTTAGTGTCGCGTTGATTCCACATACCCTTGCACATAGCAATCTTTCCGATCCGGAGCTCGACGAAGTTAATATTGAAGTCGATACCGTTGCGCGCTATCTTGATCGTCTTACTTCTTTACGTATTCCCTATGGCAGGTAATTCTTCATCTAAGGGAAAGAAGATACGCTATACTCATGGGGGCATTGCCATTGTGTATAGTGCGTTTCATCGAGAAATTGTGGAGGGGTTATTAGCCGGTGCGCGTCATGCGCTTTTTTCTCATGGAACACCGACTTCGTTGGTGTATGAAGTAGAGGTGCCCGGGGCGTTTGAAATTCCGCTGATGGTCCAACGTCTCGCAAAGACGAAGCGATATGGCGTCATAATTACCCTTGGCGCGGTGGTGAAAGGCGATACCGATCACTATGACTATGTATGTAAGGAATGTGCCGATGGCATTATGCGTGTGTCACTTGATGAACATATACCGATCGTATTTGAGGTGCTTATGGCCTTGCGTCCAGAGGACGCAATCTCCCGCTCCCATGTTCCCAATGGAGACGAAGTCTTCGATTGGATGGAGAACAAAGGGTATGTCGCGGGTCTAAATGCCCTTGAACTTCTTTACTTATATGGCACACTTAAAGGCGATTTTCTCAAAAAATCTTAATGTTCTCTTATGTCTCTCAAAACTCTTGCCCATGTTACTCTCAAGGATAAGCGCGTTCTCATGCGTGTGGATTT
>CAYHQD010000099.1:0-4842 GCA_964358905.1 uncultured Candidatus Peribacteria bacterium | reverse complement strand
AAGATTCGGTGGGGGGGGGGGGGGGTGTGGGGGGGGGGGGGGGGGGGCCCCCCCCCCCCCCGCCCCTGGTCGGTCGAAGATTATTCGAAGTTCTTCTCACACTTTGTACAAAAAATGTATACAAAGTATTCGCTTTCAGGGAATTATTCTTTGGTCGTACATTCATTTGGCGGGCGTGTTGCAATCAAGCATTTTGTCAATCTCAATAAGACACGCACGCGTGGGCCAAATGTCGAGAAGCTCGTGTTGATAGGTGCGGCGGGCATCAAACATTCTCATACCATCAAGCAACGAATTGCGTATGTCTTTGCGAAAATGGGAGACGCGTTTTTCACACTGCCGATACTTCATTATTTCAAAAAGGCCGCAAAAGCGGCGTTGTATAAATTCATGCACGTGCACGATTATGAATCGCTCAGTGGGGTGATGAAGGACACTTTTTTAAAAGTGAAGGATGAAAATCTACTTCCTTACATTGATCAAATAAATTGTTCAACTCTTATCATATGGGGCAAGCATGACGGATATGTGCCCTTGCGAGATGCCTACACCATGCAATCCTTGATACCTGGTGCTAAATTAAAAATTATCCCCGAGGGGCGACACGGTATCCATCGAACGCATGCGCGTAAGGTAGCCACATATATTGATACGTTTCTCTCCACACGATAAACTGCTCACCTATGGTCACTTCCTATCTCGAACTCACATTCTATGCACTCTTTACTTTCAGCGTTCTGAATGCGCTCGTGTATTATATGTACCTTTGGCAGGCGATGGAGTATCGATGGGATCGTATGTGGGATACATTTTTGACACCTTCCGGTAAGGGGAAAATATTTCCTGCACTTTGCGTGATGCAGGTGATCTTTTTTATTTTGGCGATCTGTACATATTTCTTAAAAGACAATCGGGAAAGTTTTATTTTTTTTGGTATGCTTGCATTCGTATTTGTATTTTTGGAAGCCGTGATACGGTTATTTGGGCATCGTCTTTTTCGTCCGGATCCTACGTACAAAGCGCTTTTTCTTATGTTTGTGACATTGGGGATCATCGGGAGCATCGTGACGACCATATTTATTTTCTCCGTATTGTTTTATGAACGTGCGCTTTTACTCTTTCTGCTTTCTCTTTTTGTTCCAGATATCCACAGTGTGGTGGTATTGGCGTTTGAGCCGCTCAGTCGACTTTTGAAGGGGAAGATTATCGAAAGGGCGAAACGAAAAATAGCGTCCATGCCACATTTGAAAGTAATCGGTATTACAGGCTCTTATGGCAAAAGCAGTACCAAGGAGTTTCTCTTCCAAATCCTTTCTCAGAAATGCAATGTGTTTAAAACACCGGGCAATATAAACGTGGATATAGGGGTGGCCCAGGTGGTACTCAAACAATTGAGAGATGAACACGAAATTGCGATCATCGAAATGGGCGCATACAAAAAAGGCGAAATCAAAGCGATCTGCGATATCGTGAAACCTTCGATGGGTGTGATTACGGCGGTTTCCGATCAGCATCTTTCTCTCTTTAGGTCGCTGGAGAATATAAAAGAGGCGAAATATGAATTGGTGCAGTCTCTACCGAGTCATGGAAAAGTTTTTTTCAATGCGGATAGTGAGGGAGCCAGGGAATTAAGTCAGCGTGCACTCCAGGAAGGATATGAGGTGCAGACCTATGCGATCAACCAGACGGCGAATTGCATGGCTCTCCACATACAGGTGAAACCGGATAGTATTTCTTTTGATATTCATGGGGTGAAGTTCAATACGGGACTTTGCGGTAAGCAGCATGTGGCAAATCTGTTGGCCGCCATATTGATCGCACGTGAGTGCGGTATGCATCTCAAGGAAATCGCAAAAGCGGTGATGCATATTTTTCCGCCTCCGCGCGTGATGGAGCTGAAGCGATCGGCGTCCTATGGTGATGCACTTCTCGTCATAGACGACAGTTACAATTCAAACCCTGAAGGAGCACTTGCCGCGATAGAGCATTTGAAGGTATTTGAGGGGTACAAAAAAATCTGCGTGTTTCCCGGCATGCGTGAATTGGGTATGAAAACAGATGTGGAACATATTCGTGTGGGAGAAAAGATCCGCGATGTCTGCGACTTTACGATTTTTACGCTCTCGGATTACCTCGAGCCGCTCAAAATCGGTCTTGGGAAAGACTATGACGAAAAGAATTACACCGTGATCATGTCATCGCAGGATGACATACTTCATGCAATCCTCGAAGAAGTAGGTGAAGGGAGGGCGGTGGTGCTTTTTGAAAGTCGAGGGGCGACTCAGGCCATGAATAAACTTCTCTCTTAATCTTTCCGTTATGAAATCCATACATACGAGTTTTGCACCGAACGTGATGAGGAGGGATGTGCAGATTGCATTGCGTGAATTGATCTGCGACTGGAGGCGTTCCGATAAGACTTCGCTTGAAGAACTGGAACGAATGGTGAAGCAACATTTTCACGTGCCCCATGCATTCGCCGTCAACTCCGGAAGAGAGGGGCTCTATTTTATTCTTAAAGCGTTGAATTTTCAAAAAGATGACGAAGTGATTTTACAACCCTTTACCTGTATGGTCGTAGTGAATGCGCTCCTATGGAACGGCGTGAAACCGGTGTATGCGGACATCGATCCTCCTACATACAATATCGATCCTGCGGAAATTGAGAAAAAGATTAACCCGAGAACGAGAGCGATTCTGGTACAGCACACTTTCGGTATACCCGCCGATATGGATAAAATCTCACATATTGCGAAAAAACATAATCTCATATTAATTGAGGATTCCGCACATGCCATGGGTGCAACATATAAAGGTAAACCGCTCGGTACCATCGGTGAGGTGGGTTTTTATAGCTTCGGGAGATCAAAAGTACTTTCCTGTGTGAGCGGGGGGATGATCCTGACGCATCACGAGAAGCTTGCAAATGTGATCAATAAAATTGTTCAAGAATTGTCTGAACCAAGTTTGGGAGAAGTGAAACGAAATTTGCTCCATATCATCTTCAGTCCGTTTATAAAAAGATTTTACTCGTGTTTCGGTCTTGGCAAATTACTTTTAGTGTTGCTCCAAAAATGCCATCTGCTCACGATGGAAGTGCTGCCGGAAGAAAAACGTGCGGTGCGTCCCGAAGGTTTTGGGAGGAGGATGTCACACAGTCTGGCGCAGGTGGCGCGCAGTCAATTCTCGCATCTGGACGGGATGAATGAAAGGAGGAGAAGTATAGCATTCACCTATTATCACGCACTTAAGTCCGATGCGCGCTTTCAACTCATAGACCCTGCGAAATTTCCAGGTGCGATATTCTTGCGCTATCCGATCATGTGCAGGGATGAGAGTGATCGTGAAAGGATTTTTAAAAAGGCGCGTCAGACGGGAGTGATCCTCGGTGATTGGTACGTCGTGCCGATCGCTCCTCTCGGAAGCGATACGGTGAAAGCCATGTACACCGGTTGTCCAAAAGCGGAAAAACTCTGTGCGCACGTACTTAATTTGCCAACGCACGTATCGCTGACGGAGGGAGATATTGCGCGTGTCTTGGCATTGTTCCATGCGTAAAATATTGTTACAACACATGTATGCAAAAAGAAATTCGCGTTATTGATTCCAAGGAGGAATTTGAAAAAGGCACAAAAGCGGACCCATCGTTTCTGCAGTCATGGGAGTATGGGCGGATGCAGGAACATTTGAAAAATACGCCGCTCCATCTTGGCATCTATGAAGGCGATAAATTACTTCATTCCTTTCTTTTCATATTATTTCGTGCAAAGCGTGGTGCGTTTCTTTTTTGTCCGTATGGTGATTTTTCGGATGAAGAACTGAATTTGCTCCTGCCATTTTTGCGTCACTTTGGGAAGACGCATCATGTGGATTTTATTCGCCTGAGTCCATTGATGGATGATACGCATAGGGCGTTATTCAAAGCGCACGGGTTTCGCAATGCGCCTGTGCATATGGTACACCCCGAGCTTCTATGGCTTCTAGATATCGCGCCGAGCGAAGAGGTGATCCTGGCACAGATGAGAAAAAATACCCGCTATTACGTGCGCAGAGGTGAGAAGGATGGGGTGAAAATAGAGTCGGGAGCCTCGCAGGAATTACTTGATAGGTTCTATCGTATCCATGAGGAGACGTCGAAACGCCAGGGGTTTGTCCCTTATAGTAAGACATATCTCGACGAGCAATTGAAGATATTTGGTCCGCGTGACGAGCTCAAGGTCTATGTCGCCCTCTTCGAAGGTAAGCCGATTGCGAGTGCGGTCGTCATGTACTACGGGAAAGAAGCGGCTTATCACCATGGTGCGTCGCTTTCGGAGTACAATAAAATTCCCGCATCATATTTGATCCAGTGGGAGGCGATCAAGGAGGCAAAGCGAAGGAACTTTCTGCGTTACAACTTTTGGGGTGTGGTGGAGAATGCGCCGCGACATCCGTGGGCGGGGTTGAGTTTTTTCAAACAAGGTTTCGGAGGGTATGGGAAACACATTCTGCACTGTCAAGATTTGCCGCTTACTTGGAAGTATTGGGTCAATTGGGCGATCGAGACGGCGCGTCGGGTGAAGAGGGGGTACTGACGTGAAGTGTTCTTGCGTCGAACGATGGGCTTGCCAAGAGTCCGATTTTATTGTACAATTGCATGATGTTCATTTTTTATTTCTTAAATACACATCAAAATGTTACAGAAAAAACAAAATATAACCATGAGGGCCATGCTTGCGGTGGCGGGAGGGCTTTTCGCATTTCTGTTGGTCGGTTTGCCGCTCACGGTGAAGAGTATGAATGCGGATATGTTTGGGGCGCTCAGTAAGGTGCGTCTTTTTTCAAATGAGATGCCGGAAGGAG
>CAYHQD010000098.1:0-4902 GCA_964358905.1 uncultured Candidatus Peribacteria bacterium | reverse complement strand
CGAAGGCATTCAATTATATTTTACCGAAGGAAAACGTACAGTATCAGTACAATCGACTGAGGAGCCGGGGGAGGTGACGCTACGCGCAACATTGATAGAGAACATGCCACGCGAAGAATCGGCGATATTCTCGGAAACTTCCGATTTGGGCATTCAAGCTTCTTTAAATCTCATCTCACACAAAGAAATTCACCTGGAACTCAGCTCTTCAAGCCCCGATCTCTCCGCGGATGGAGCGAGCGATACGGAAATACGTATCAGTGCGGTAAATGAAAACGGCGACTTGCTCACGGGCTTCAATGAAATCATCACCCTTTCGGTCAGCGATCAAAGTATCGGCGTCTTGAGGAGCGCACCGGATGTACAAATGGAAGTAGGAAAGGGTACGGCCGTACTTCGCACGGGCCGTGTTTCTGGAACCGTATTCGTCAATGCGTCATCACCCGGTACCTTGCCTGGCACATTGGCAATTGATGTCAGACCATTAAGTCCCGCATTTATAAAATTGGATGCGCAGCGTACTACGCTTTATACGAACGAGGGAGAAACACTCGATATAGTCGCGAGAGTCTATGATGAGAATGGTAACTTCACCCCGGATTACAGAGGCGCACTTCTTCTTTTTACCGTGACCCAGGCAACCGAAGAATTCGCGGAAATTATACCGGATACTCCGGTATTGGTTCAAAATGGTGAAGCGCATGTCACTCTCGTGCCGAAAGGTAAAAGCGGGCCAGTGAATATTATGGTAAAAGACCTCGAAGAAAAACTCACGCCTGCCACATTTTCACTCACGGCAAAAAAACGATTCGATTTCCGCGACATCATCGCCGCTCAACCGAAAATACTTGTGGGCACTATGCTCGGCACCGACTCCGGGAAAATCACCGAAGAAAATAGTATCGCAAATTGGCTCGCCATGAGCGGGAAAACCCAGGGAGTCATCAGCCTGCTTGAAAAGCCTGTACAATTTGTGAAACGCGCCCAGATCACGGGAAGCGGAGTACTTCGCTCCGTGGATTCCACCTATCTCTTCACCGATATACTACCTTCGAATAATGCCGCTTCCCCTACTCGATTCGTCATAAAAGATCTGCTCACAGAACGCAGTCTTCTCGAAGTGTTTTTGAAACTTAGCGATAATCGCCGCATGTATTTGGACATTCTCAATCCTTCCATAAGTCAGAAAGGGATTTTCTTGAATCTTCTCGTGCAAGGAACGAGGGAAACCGATCAGGCGGTAAACTACGAACTCACTCGTCGCAAGACAAATTTGAGTCTGCTCTTCAAAGGCCGCGAAGCACTCTCGGTCACCGCGCAGGGACAGATACAATTGATCGATAAAAGTTTCAACCTCAAACTCGATTCGCACAGTGATGTCATCCGCATAGAAATATGGCATGCCGGTGTAAACGTCGGGGAAATGATTTTCAATTTCAATTTTCAGAACGACATTCGCGTCCTCGACGACAGATTCGATTTCTCCAATACAAGCGCACTCGAATCCGGCGTGTATATCGTACCGCATCTTGGCACTTCCAGCTTTAAACTTGAGAAAACATTCAACGGCAACTCCAGCAAAAATCCAGTCAGTTACGCACTCACCGACGACAGAGAACAACTTTCATCCGAGCAAAATCCGGGCGGATCTCGCCTCAGTCTGGAACACGCGGCAGAGACACAGGGTATAGGCTTCGAAGGAAATAATAAATTGATGCTACACTTCGCATCCGGTGCAATGCTCGGAGAAGCTCTGCGCGAAAATTCTTCCGAGATCGCCATCCTCCTTGGCGACCCCACCATCAGCCTCGCACCTCGAATCCCACTAGGCTCGACTGGGTTTGATAAGACCATCGGTATCAAAGTGCTCGAAGGCACGAAACTTGTCGAGGATATTTCACCGTTCGACTATGATAACGACGGGCTCAAAGATGTGCTCCTCTCCTATGACGACGGCTCAGTGGAATTGGTAAAAAATCGCCATTCTTTGAACCGCTTTGAAGATGCCGGCGCACTTCTTTCCATCAAAAACGGTGTACGCAGTCAAGCTATCGCGGACTTCAACGATGACGGTTACGACGACATTGTCATCGCCGCAAAAGAGTCCTGCAAAGCGGATGAAAAAATCTGCGTGGATTTGTATTGGAACGAGAAAGGCGTATTCCGGCGAGAGAACTTGGGACTTTTACTCGACTATCAGGTACATACGCTCAAGGCGGGCGACCTTGATGACGATGGTGATATAGATCTCGTGGTAAGCGACGACAGCGGTAGCATATATGCGTTCTTCAATGAAGACGACAAGATCAAAATCAATCCGGTTACAGTGGGAAATCTCGGAGTGAAAGTTGATCCGACTAAAAATCTCAAAGATGAAATTCTGATCGGTTACGACGGACAAGTTGTGAATAATGCGCGATCTAGCAGTGACGACAACAAGTATCGCATGCTCAATGAAACTTCGTTTATGAAACTTGATTTCGACGATATTTTCTACACAAGTGAGAAAGTTGCGGAAGACGCAAATGGTGAACTCTTAAGTCCGGGAGATACGATTAACTATACGCTTACACTTAAAAACGGCACAAACAGCCCACGTGAAAATATATATATCGCCGACCTCGTGGCGGATTCGATGACACTCGATCCTTCCAGTGTGCTCTGTGAAAATTGCAGTATTGATGTGGAATTTACGAATGATCGTGTACAACCGTTCCTCATAAAAAATCTCTCTCTCCCCGCATACGGCGAGGCAATAATTCGGTACAGCGCGACTCTGAACTCAATAACAAAAGTGAATATCACACTCCTTGAAGATGCATCTGAATTCGGCGTGAAACAAGACGACTACATAGACATAGCGGCAACAACGGACGGAAACACTTCAGGCATCATGACATACTTCTACTCAGACTATAAAGACGAAAACGGCATCCATTACTCACAACATCAATACATTCCGAACATCGAAGAAAAAGCAGAAGCATTTCTCGATTCACCGACTGGCATAGATCTCTCGCAGGATTTCGACAATGATGCGGATGAAGTACCGGATGATGTAAAAGACGCTTACACCGGATTTACCACGGCAGACAACGACGGTGACGGATTGCCAAATGAGTGGGACAGCGTATCAGGAGATATCAGCGTGCTCAGCTTCACTTCGGACATGGAAAATATAGTTGGACAGGTGCTCGACCAAGCGGCGGCCGTAGTGGAAGATGCGATCTCAAAACTGCAATGTGGTGGAGGGTGTCTTGCTATGCCGGTGAATATGTCGTTCTTAACCCCTGGTAATTTCAACTTATTTGGAATACCGGTGGGATATGATAATGGACTCCCGCTCTTCGGATGGGGTGCCACTAATGTCTCGACAGTGTGCAGCGCATCGATCTGTGAGACTTCTCAAGCTGGACGTGTATACCTCTCTCCCACACTCAATGGCGGACTCGTCTTCGCACTTTGTCTCGGACCGAAATCCGCAGGACAGTGTTGGGCGTTTAACATACCGATCCTACAAGCACTCGGCGTATGCGATGCGCTCAACGGAGCGATAGACTCGGCGATGTCAAAAGCGAGTGAAATGGTAGCGAGTGTAAATAAAACACTGGCTATGTCCTCAACTGGACAAAGTTCCGGAGGTGGGGATAGCGGCAGTGGTGGAGTCGTCTCGTACAACCTCGGCAATTACAGCGTACCTTCGGTACAGAATTCCAACGTGCGCGTACCCGGTTTCCCTTCGGTATTTACCAACTGGATCGACAGCCAAACCGAGGAACTAGCCGATGTACTTGATCTCCCCGATATTTATTTTATTTATCCTGATCCGCAAAGCATGGTGGGTGCATTCATTCCACCAAAGGATCAAGAAGTGAAAATAAAAACACTTTACGATGCACTCAATTTCTTGAACTCACTTCCGCTCATCACCATCAAGAGTGAAGAAGTGATTCTGAAACTTCCGGCAGTCACCGCGGTGGAAATTCAAAAGATGCGGGAAGAAGCGGAGGGTTTTCTCAAAAACATGAAGTCTCAACTTGATTACTATCGCAATATCGGCAACGGATTTAGGCAGATGCCGCCTGCCATCGCCCAAGTGTGGGCATCGGCTGAGGCGCAACAATTCTTGGATAAGCTGGATGAGCTCGTGAAAGCCGTGGAAAAAAACGTACTCGTCTTGGAAGAATATGCTGAGCTCCCATACAAGATCATGGACTATCGATTCGCACTTACGACCTATGTCACGCAAATAATTTGTTATGTGGATGCGATCATGAATTTCAGCGCAGGATACATAATTAAAAATAAAAATCGCGTCAAAGCATGGACGAAGGCAATTCAAGATGTCATAAAATCAGTAAAGACCTGGCAAGATTTAATCCAACTTTCGATTTCGTATCAAGAATCATGTGACAAATGTACCACCTCCAGAATGAGCTTGATGGAACTGATGATGAAAATCTTCATATTTATTCCTTCACCGCCTATCGTCGATCTGCCGAAATGGCCGGATATCGTACTCGACATTTCCCAAATACAAGCTGGCGTCACTCTCTACTTCCCCGAGCTGAAAATCGTGCCTGAGCCGATTTCTTTGCCGAAACTGCCGAAAGTATTTATCCCACAA
Organism: uncultured Candidatus Peribacteria bacterium; assembly: GCA_964358905.1. Classification (GTDB taxonomy): domain Bacteria; phylum Patescibacteriota; class Gracilibacteria; order UBA1369; family JABINC01; genus CAYHQD01. The sequence goes on along the minus strand of CAYHQD010000098.1, from coordinate 275 downwards.
AATATCCCGGGGGATGAACTACGTACCGTTGAAATGCTTGAACAATTTTTCCGGACATTCCAACTGCCGGAAATTCCAGTACTCCCCGATCCGCCAAATCTGCCCGATCTCCCTCAACTACCCGCACTGCCACTTCCGAAACTACCTGATATTCCTCCTCCTCCGGAATTCCCCGAGTTGCCGGAAGCACTCAGCATTACGGTCAAGGGACTCGAAAAACTCATTAAGATTTTGTGTTTGGTGAAAAGCGGATTTATTCCGGTAAGCGAAAGTAA
>CAYHQD010000097.1:0-4928 GCA_964358905.1 uncultured Candidatus Peribacteria bacterium | reverse complement strand
GGATATGAACTGGTGGTCATTGACGAAGCTCAGAAAGTTAAAAACATCGGTACTGCACTCAAACTTATTGCAGATAATGTACCTATGGCACGGGTCATCGCTACTGGTTCATCTTCATTTGAATTAGCGAATAAATTGAGTGAACCGCTCACAGGAAGGAATAGAAAGTTTTACTTATATCCACTATCGGTAAACGAAGTTATATCCGCTTACGGAAAAATTGAAGTGCAAAAAAATCTCGATTCATATCTGACATTTGGTATGTATCCTGCAATCGTGAATGCATCTTCCAGAGAAGAAAAATCCATACTTATAAGAGAATTGGCAGGAGACTATCTTTTTAAAGATTTATTTTTATTTGGAGATATTCGCAATTCATTTGCATTCGAAAAACTTGTAAAACTTCTGGCGTTGCGTATAGGAAGTGAAATCTCTTACACGGAACTTGCGAAAGAAGTCGGTATCAGTAGAGATACCATATACAATTATGTGAATTTGCTTGAACAAGCATTTATTATTTTTCGACTTACTCCATTTTACACAAACAAAACAAAAGAAATTAACAAAAGCCATAAAATATATTTCTACGATGTAGGAATAAGAAATACCCTTATAGGCAATACCGATCCTATAGATCTCAGACCGGATAAAGGGGCCATATTCGAGAATTTTTTCATAGCTGAAAAAATTAAGGAACGTGCCTATGATATTCGTCCGAGCGAAATACACTTTTGGAAAAACAGACAGGGTGCGGAAGTGGACTTCATTGAATCTCTTTCTGCAAACAAAGGTATTTTCGCCTATGAATGCAAATGGAAAGAAATTGCAAAAATACCCGCCTCATTCAAAACCACTTACCCTCAAGCACATTTTGAATGTATCACCGCAGAGAATATAGTCGCCCACTTCGCAAGGTACTAAGATCTCCGTACCTTTTGAATGTAGTCGGATACATACGGTAGGTATTTTTTATATATCTCCTCAGGCAAAAATTGCACACTACGTACCAGCCCTCGGCAACTTTTCGCACCACAACTACACTTCTTGTGCCACCTCAAATCAGCTTCTGTAGTGGAATCGTCAATAGTCAATTCAGCACCTCGTCTTATCTTACATAAGGCTACAATTTTATTTTTTCCTGCAATACCGATATTGGGCTGACAAGAATGTCGCAGACTCATCCAGGGAGAATGTCTTAAAGGTACAATCCATTTATTTTTTTCCACCGACAACCACTGTGGACCAATACGATAATTGGGCGGGAAAGAATACGAAACAACCGGACCCTCTACCGTAAATATTTTCTCGCCTCGCGCTATATCGCGTTTAGCATATAAACCAAGTACTTTAGGTACCACATATGTTTTCTCTTCATAAAAAGCCCTTTGTATAAACTTCGAAATAGCGCTCTTATATGTATCAAAAATATCTTGCGGCAAGTATTGAATACTCCGTATCACTTTACGACATCGTCGAGCTTTGCATCTGCAATCCATTTTCCAAAAACGAACCGCCTCTGTCATAGAATAATCTATGGTAACTTCTTCTCCTTTGCGAATATCATGAAACGCCACAATTTTCTCACGCTCAGCGAATCCACAATTCGACTGACATGAATGATTGATATAACGCCACGGCGTATTGTTCATCGGCATTACCCACATATTCTTGTCCAAATTCAACCAATGCGGACCCATCCGATAATTGGGAGTAAACTTATATTTGATCACGGGACCCTGAAATTCAAAAACCACCTCACCTTTTTTTATATCCTTGGTGGCAAAAAGCCCCCTCCCCGCAATCCTCGAAATTTTCACCTCAACTTTCTCAAATTTCATAAGTAGATTCTACCTAAGATCTACATAAAAATCATGACTTTTTTAAAGTAAGAACTTAAATCGGTCAACATCTTTCTGATTTGACATCAGGTATAGGTCCACGAAACCGTTAAAATCTATATTTTTCACTCGCTTTTCACGATTTTATTGACTAAAACGGAGAAAATTCTCCTGCAAATCGACCTGGACAGATACATCTCCATAAGAGAAGTTTTCGAAGCCAAAAACCTTGCACGGGTCGTCTTATATATAGAGAAAAAAGCGAAAGCGCAGGAACTCAACCTTGAAGCGATGCTATCACTTCATAAAATGTTGATTTCAAATATAAATGATGAAATCGCAGGAAGATTCAGAGAAGGTAATGAATTTGTACGAGTTGGAAGTCATATAGCTCCAAATCCAAAAGAAGTCGTGAGTCGACTTGAAAAAATGCTTGCGGAATATAACTCCTTAAGTCATGAAAGTATCATCAAACGAATTGCAAAACTACACCTTACTTTTGAGTACATACATCCATTTGTAGATGGTAACGGACGCATCGGGCGTGCCATAAATAACTATTTGTTGATACGGGAAGGGTTCGTTCCAATCAACATAAAATTTATTGATAGACAAAAATACTACGATGCATTCAGTGAATTTGATGCAAAGGGCACTACCACCATTATGGAGGGAATTGTGGGTAAAGCACTGACAAACAGCTACCACAAGAGATTGGCATATTTGGAAGATAAAAAAATAATCAGCCTTGCCGAGTATGCGAAACAAAACAAAATTTCTCATTCGAATCTCATCAACAAAGCAAACAGGCAAACCATCGAAGCATTTTTGGAAAAAAAATATTTGGAAAATCGGAATGTAATCAAAGCCCACGAATCATCCGTCGCGACCAGCATTAAAATGAGAATTCCTTACTTTACTGTCTGCAAATAATTCGATAAATTAATACCATAATAAACAGAATTTTATGATACCTAAAAATATCGTTTTGAAATTAGTGTCCATTGCTTACGGTGGGAAGTCGATAGGAAATAAGTTGAGAATTCACATCGAAACGTTAGGTGTATCATTAGAATTAAATAAAATACTGAAAAAAGGAACGATAGTAAAAATCAACAAAGAAATTGGTATATTTGCTGCTGACGTAAAAGAATTCAAACTACCTCTCACGATTCAAGTAATAGAAAAAGATATACGATATGACGATACTGAGAAGAATGCGGTAACAATAACACCAAATCTTGCACTGACTACTATACAAAAATTCACCTCTACTATCAGAGTAGCTGAAATGAGAAAACGATCAAAAGGCTCAGAAGCAACGTTTGAATTTATATTTTCAGTACAGACACAAGATGCCATCAGATATATAGGCGCATCTGAACAAGGATTTTTATTAGTGAAAACAATGGAAAATGAAAATTTATCGCTGCCTTCATTTTTGAACGTAAAATTTGATTATAGAAAAGATAAGCGTGACTATTTTACTGTCTTAGAAGGTAGTGAAAAAGAAAAGAAGTTTTCTATAAAATTGGATAAAAAATCAACGTCCTTTTTGCATGCAGGGAACGTATATATGGATCCAATAAAAGCACAGTATTCAAAATCTACAAAAATCCTCATATTAAATGATAAAAAATATCAAACAATAGATTCACCATACGAACCGTGGGCGAAAAGGTTATATGACATTGAAATCCCTGATGCTCCCCACGAACTAGGAAGACCATACCTGCAAAAAACTTCTAAATCACTCGTATGGTTTCGTATCGGGCACGATGGAGAGAAATACATTCATACAGGGCAAACAACACTCGGATGCATCACAGTCCTCGAGCATGAAAAATGGAATGAAATTTACGATGTTTTAATACGAGCACGTAAAGGCGACTCGAAAAGCATCGGTACCTTAAAAGTCATAGACTAATATGAAATTTTTCCTGAAAATTATTTTGTTCACAATAGTTCTTGTGCTAATTATTTGTATACTAGATCGAAATGGTCACTCAGTTGTTATAGAGGAACGAGAGATTTCTCACATAATAATGAAAAATGAAATTATACCAGAGCCAAAAAAGAAAAATACAGTAAAACGCCTTCCCATGAAGAATGTGCAAGAGTTTGGGGAACTAAAGGTCGGTGCAATATCTCCTGAAGATCACAAACCGGGATATGAAGTCCAAATTTATGAGAATATCCCACCATCACGATTTTATGTAGAACTATATGATAGTCAAATTACATACTCATGTTTTTTCGATGGATGTGGAGTAGAAGGGTCAATAGTGGGGACTATGAAAGGGTGGCTCTCAGGCAGTAGTATACCAGAAGATACGGAAGTTTTTGGGATACAAACGGATGCAAATGGTGTATTTACGACTGGAGATTCCTCGCTACTCATAATTGCAGATCAAAACTCAATAATTGTCGGTCTTTATTTAAATGCTCAAGTAAGTGACTTGCCGAAAATTTTGGAATCTCATCCGAAAATAGCCGATTTTGATCTTTTGGAAGGAATCGCAGAAATCGGCCCTCTGAAGGTGGGCGGGGTAATGCCTCAATTCACTCAAAAACTTCAACCGATAGATTCACCTTTTAAAGTTCCTCATAAGTTTTCCACTTATTGGATTAGAACTAAGCCCGCCGGTTCAGGGTGCGGTTACTATGAATGCGGTTACTATGTAGAGATCCTTGAACGACTTGGTGGACGATACTTTGAAATCAATCAACTTCAACCGGAAATTGTGGAATCTCTTGGAATTTCTGCAAATCAACTCCAAAGAGGTGAAGTTAGTTTTATAATTCTGACGGATGCAAATGGAAAAATTCTGGCACTTCATCCAAATACTCAAATCAGGGACATCGTCACCATACTTCAACAACATCCCGAAGTAGGTGATTTGAAGTCCTTGGAATTTTATGATTAAAAACTCTTCACACACGAAATTACACATGGAATCATGCATCGCTTTTGAGTCTTTTCAACTCATCTTGCAACAGCAAAATACTTTCCTGTTTTAAAATTTTTCTAACCATTAGATACTCTTTATACGGAAGAAAAGAGTTGAGGTCTTGTTAAATCATCGTATC
>CAYHQD010000096.1:0-4947 GCA_964358905.1 uncultured Candidatus Peribacteria bacterium | reverse complement strand
CCAGCACTGCAACGTGTGTATACTTGTTCGCATGCTTGTGGTGGAATTTGAGGTGCTCGCTTAAAAATTCTTTATTTGAAGGGATGATATCGTCGCCCAGCAAAAGGACGATGTGTCCTTTTGCTTCTCTTATCCCATTCATTCTCGCCGCACCTTGCCCCTGATTTTTTTGCGCGAGGTATTTTATATGTGGTGCGTTTTTTTGTTTCGAAGCATGCTCCACGACTTTTCTCGTCGCTCCCCCATCATTCGATCCATCATCCACCACGATAATTTCATAATTATTTTTTTGCAGATTTTGCGAAACCAACCCTGCAAGTGTCTCCCGCAGGATCTGCGCGCGTCGGTACGTAGGTATGACTACTGAAAGTTCCATCAGTGGTTATCATATCGTGCCATCCAATTTGATTCAACGGCTATTTATCATAGATTGCGTGTAGCCCAATACTGATAAAAAGAGTGATGCCGTCATCTTGCGGCTCAAAGATAATGCGATACCTTTTGTCGATTGAAATACTCCAAAGGCCGTCCAGTTTACCCTGTAGCTTATGTAGTCGCAGAGAAGGGTGAAAAGGATTTTCCCTGAAAAGTTGCTCCGTTTTACAAGCTTTTTTCTGGATTTGCTCCGGTAACAGCAAAAACTGCTTTCTGAAATTTTCATCAAAATGTATTGCACCGATTTTCATATTATTTCATCAGATCAGCTAAACTTCTCAATTCCTTGGTGCGTCCTTTTTCATAGTTCTTTTTAGCTTTTTTCGCTATTTGTACGAGTTCATCTTCCGAAATCATCTGATCCACAAGATCAACAGTATAAAGTATATAAGCACTTACGGTTTTGCCCGCTTTGCGGGCTCTTTGTTCTATAATCTCTTTTTTTTCGGGAGAAATTGAAATGTTCATAATTGCTCTCATAGTGTTGTTTAAATGTATTACAAGTGTAATACACTTTCGTTTGATTTGCAACTTTTTTAGATCAAATATTGATTGGAAGGCGCCGCCCCCGATTTCTCGGGGGCGGCATACTTTGTCTGAGCATAGGATGGCGATTTTCCTTATGCAACAACCTCTTCCTGGACAACTTCGACTTCCACATCTTCCATGGGAAGTTCTTCGGGTTTTGTATCCTCCTCTTTTTTGCCATAGCCAAGGGGTTTGAGGCTCGTGACGAGGATCTCGGTTATGTGTCGTTTTTCCTTGGCCGCATTCTCGTATTCTCTATTTACGAGTTTGCCTTCCACATATACGAGGCGACCTTTGTTGCAGATGCGACCTGCGAAATCCGCGAGTCCGTTCCAGGCGATCGCCTTGTGAAAGCTGGCAGTGCGCATGATATCGCCTTGTTTGTTTTTCCACTGCTCGTTTGTCGCAATGGTAAAGGGGGCGCACTTCTTTCCACCTTTGGTCGCTTTGACCTCGGTGTCGGCGGTGATGTTGCCGATGATTTGTACTCTGTTGATACTTGGCATAGTTGTTTGGGTTAAATGATACATGCCGCGGCCACCTTAGCCCATGTTCTTAAAATGTTTCTAAAATTTAGATGAAAAAATGTACGAGGACGGGAAATCCCATCCCTTTATTCTGGAACTTTCCGGACAGCATTAAATGATGCTGAGAATTTGTGCACGCTTCTTTCTCAAAAACTGTTGTCAGAACTGTGACAACACATTTAGGACTTTTTTGAGGCTTTCTTTGGCCAAAATCGATGAACAACTTTTTTACGTGCTTGCAGGGGTTTGCAATGTGTGAAAGCATCTGGTATCTATTATTATGAATTTCATAACCCTTCTCTATGAAATCTCACAGACATTCGGTCACACTCTTCTCGTTTTTTCCCACGGCATTGCTTTTGGCCGCGCCTTTTTTGTTTCCCACCCTTGCACCCGCCTCAATTTCCGACGACTGGAATATTCCGCAATCGCAGATGACGACTGAGGCGATCCTGGAGGCGAAAAGTGTGAGATACAAAGACATCGGGGAAGTAAAATTCATGAAATACGACGAATCGGCCATATATAATGGTCCATCACGAGGTACCCCGACACTCACCAACGTCGGTGAGATTGACTCCGCGTATATATTGAACAATCCCGAGTTTCAGAAACAAGTTGAAGAACTGCAGTCGGAAGTCGCCCAAGTGAATGCTACGGGTGGCAATGCCACCCTCCCGCCTCTGCTCACATTGATCGCCATTTTCGCATTCGCCCTTGCCACCGGCTCAGCCGGCCTCAAAGACTTTTTCAAGCTCGATACATATACCGAAAAAGTGAAAAAGATTGTGCAAGTCACAAAGAAAGTGGCAAAGACAATATATAATAAAGTAACAGAAACCATCGCAAAAACGGTAAAGACGGTCAAGACCGTGGCATACACGGCGTATGAGACTAATGTGGTGACACCGCCCCCTTCCGTGGATAAGTTAGATGAGCTTGCGCGTTTTATGCGAAAAAGTATTAAGGAAAACCCTGCCTTCGATCGCCCATTTGAAAGAGACGCGAGATACTATCTCATGAGTGAGGGAAGCGAATGGGATAATTTTAAGGCTGAATATGACGGTATCGCCACCGGCAAAAGAGTGGGAGGGACTGTCGGAAGGTTGCAGGAATACTTTTCATCGCCCGCCCATACCAATGTGGAAAAGAGTCTTGACACCATCTCCAACTACTTTTTAGAAGGCATCCGGTATACCGATCCAGCCCTTTATGAAAAACTCAAAGAGGAATTTGACGCAATCATACAACCGGTTATCGAACCTGTGGTCGATTTGACTGGAATTCCCTACACCGCATATCGTGAAGAAGTGGAAAAGACTATTGTATATGAAGACGTCACTCGTGAAGTTCCCGAAACCGTCTATGAGGATGTGACGGAAGATAAAGAAATAGTTGAAGACGTTACGAAATACACATTCACACCTCTCAACGAGAAGATAGATATCGCGATGAATTATTTGAAGAACTATTCGAGGATTTTGCAAAATCCGTCGAATAGGACATTTGAAAAAGCTCTCGTGGATTTGCCAAACAGCTCTCCCGTGAGACAACTTGATCAATACAAGAAAACCTCAAGCGCTTCACTTAAGCAAGCAATACTTGAAACAGAGAGAACGCATAGAGATCTAAGCAGTGACCCTGAAGTAAAAAAGTACTTCAAAGAATACAATGCCTACATCACCAAGATGAAGAGCTTCGCCCTTGCAATTAAGGGTTTTCAAGCCACTGCCGAACAAGGCGATTCAGTTGCAAGTGACAATTTTTACAAAGCCTCTATCGGGTACGTGCCGGTAACCGAGGAAACAGATGAGTCGATAAGAACGATGAAGCAAGAAATCGAAGATTTAAAAATACTCAGAGAACCGTTCCAAGCGGAGTATATGATATATTGGGAAAAAGGGGATATTAAGCGTGCACGTAACGCAGGAAAACGAGCTGACCACTACGATGATACTATCAGACAAAAGGAAAGATCCATCAAAAATCGTATTAAAAAAATAGAAGAAGAAACGCGTGATGCGAATCGTCGCATCTCCGGCTTTTTGGAATCCGCAGATCAACTGTCATACGCTCGATCGGTTAGCCACTTGCGCGAGATTGATGAAAAAGGAGACCCGTATATAAACGGTGCTAAGGCCGTCGCCTCGTCTTCATCAGCTACCACTTTCGTAAATGAAAGTCGCCCCGTGTTCACCGGCTACTCATCCGTTTCTCTTGCGAACTTTGTGGCTACAGGCGGTAATCTCGCCACGTTAAATCCAAATGGCACCGTCCTCGCCGTAGAAGCCGCCAAAGCCGGAGTTCAGTTCGCCACCGTCGATGGGAAACTCGTGGCGATCGATGGAAATACTATTACCACCGCCTTTGCACAGGAAGAGCTCCAAAAAGCAAATTTCATAGCTTCGTGGTGGAATAAAATTTGGGGCAAGGAGGATGTGGTTGAATCTCAAGCTACCCTCTACCAAGATGCATTTATGAGGGATCCAAGTATATTGCAAAATATACCTGCGATGGGAACTGTCAAAGTACTTACAGGTGCGCTCAACGTACGTGATGATTCAAAGGGTTCAAATGTCTTGCTGATCAATGGCGATCCGAATAAACCTGTTCAGCTGCATGCAGGGGATAATGTAGAAATGCTTGCAATAAGTAAAGATAAGGAATGGGTTCAAATTCGTTCAAAAACAAAAGGTATTATAGGATGGGTGAAAAATGATAAAGCTCTGATTAAAGTGAGGAAATTTCAGTTGGAAAATCTTATCAAGATTGGGAATTATTCATTGAATCCCAATGCCGAACAAGCAGTAGTGGAAAATAAGATTTTGAATCTTATCAATGCACCACTGGATCCGAATGAAGGCGCTTGGCGAGCGGATATAGGGTCGGGATATCATGAGATCGGGAACTATGATGCATTTCAAGCGCTCGATATAAATCTCATTGGTTCATCCGGAAGCGTTGATCGTGACGTACCCGTGTATGCAGTGGCAACAGGAACAATTGGTACAATTAATACCAACTATGGTTATGTCACCATAAACCATCCTGCGAATGCTACTGAAAAAACTCCAGAATGGTCTACTACTTCCATGCATATGCCGATTTATCCAACTGATCGAGTAACGGAAGATGGTAAGCCGATTTTTATCGTCAAAAACTCTGATGGAACTGAGACCGGAGTCGAGCTATGGGAAGGAAAAGAGATAGATCAAGGAGATCGGATTGGGGTGGTCGGAGGGAGGGGAAAGAATGAACAAGGTATTCTTAGCTATAACGCATTTGGGCCACATCTGCATTTTGAAGTACATATAGGTGGACAATCTGTAAACCTTGCAGGGCTTAATTTTAATTCTTGGAAACTCCCTGTAAATGCGGAAGATAACACGGAAAGTATCGCTCCCGTTGTATGGTCTGATAAACTTAATCTTGCGAATTTAGGTGGAGCATGGATTAA
>CAYHQD010000095.1:0-4995 GCA_964358905.1 uncultured Candidatus Peribacteria bacterium | reverse complement strand
CCATAATGTTTTGATCCTTTCCAAGTCGTACAAAGAATACGGCGATGATGGAAGCGATTACCGCTACTGAGCCGAGTGCCAACGGATATTCGATGACCGCCGTTCCAAAAGCTCCCGTCAAGGTGCTTGCCGCGAGAATCATAGCCGCGATCAAGGTTACCGCATAGGTCTCAAATAAGTCTGCTCCCATACCAGCGCAGTCGCCGACGTTGTCTCCCACATTGTCCGCGATGACGGCCGGATTTCTTGGGTCATCCTCGGGAATTCCCGCTTCCACTTTACCTACGATATCAGCTCCCACATCGGCCGCTTTCGTGAAAATACCTCCGCCCACACGAGCAAAAAGCGATACGAGTGACGCTCCAAATCCGAATCCGATAAGCAAATTGGGCGCCTGGTCTACAGGTACGCCTACGAAGGCGGTGAAAATATAGTAGAATCCCGCAACACCAAGCAGTGCCAATCCCACGACCGCCTGTCCGGTGACCGCACCTCCGCGGAATGCCACATTGAGTGCCGCTTTGAGAGACTTGGTTGCCGCTTGAGTCGTGCGGATATTCGCGCGTACGGCGGTCGCCATACCTATATATCCAGCGAGAGCCGAGAAAGTGGCACCGACCAAGAATCCGATGGCGATCAAGTATCCGTTCCTGAATTCTCCTCCTGGTAGAAATGCGCCTAGAGTTAAAAATATGACGATGGCAAATATGGCGATGGTTCTGTACTGGCGATTGAGGAACGCCATAGCTCCTTCTTGTATGGACTGTGCGATTTCTTTCATCCGGTTGGATCCTGTATCAAGTCCGAGAATGGAAATGATGAGATACAGCGAGAAGAGCAGTGCAACGATACTTGTGCCTATGGCGATAAGGGGGATGCTCAGTGGCATGGGAGATATGTTAAATAATATGTTCCAAGGCATTTTATGGGTTTTGTGCGGCTCTATCAAATGCAGGTGTACGGCAGGGCTTGCAAATATTAACTTATCTTGTATAATTAACTCCTTGTGAGTGGATGTTTTGGCTCATTTGTGCTAGAATGTAACAATTAATGTAATAACGTTATGACAGATCAAGCAGGACAACCGATGCCTCCTCCACCGCCTCCAGGCGGTATGAATCCTCCGATCGGTGGTTTCCCTTCGATGTCCATGCCACCGCCTCCCGGTAGTTTCCCTTCCGTGCCCGTGCCTCCCGAACCTCCGAAAAAAGCACTTACACTTGAGGATCTTGCGAAGCAAACCCCTATTTTTTCCGATGATGAACTCGCCGAGGATGATTTTGATCCTTGGGCGCCTCTGGCCAGCGCTGAGCGAAGCGAAGCGGCTTCCTCTTCTTCCCAGGACCAAGCTGTGCCTCCTGTTCCGGCTCGTAGCGAAGCTATTCCACCTCCCGTAAAAGCCGTGCCAGTTCAAGAACCTATAGCGCATGATATTTCAATGTCGGATGATATTCAAAATGAATACGAAGAAGGTGACATTGGCTCAGTAGAGCCAAGCACAGGCGAAAATCCGTTTCCCGAATTGGAAAACGAAGATGGGGAAGGTTCACTTGCACATTTTTTCCAAAGCCTGAATCTGGATGCTAAAAAAATATTCGGATGCTTGATTGCGTTCGCTGTCATCCTTCTGCTTATTTTCGGACTTGTGATGGGAGGAAAGGCGCTAATGAAGGTACTGAATGAAAAGAAAAATGCCGCTCCTGCCGAGGAGCAAAGCGAGGTGGTTCCGCCTGTTTCTGAGCCGGTAGTGGATGAGGTTGTGGAGAAGGAGGAGGAGGAGGCCACCTCCCCCGACAAGTCGGGATCGGCGCTGGACGTCTCAATTGAAAGTGGCGTGTATGTAGGTAGTGAAAGTTTGAAAGATGTGCCGCGTGCGCAGGGGCATTCTTCCGATCTCACGCAACTTACTCAAAGTGAGGAGAATGTGGCCGTATATATTGAGACACTGGGATCGATTCGTAACTTGTATGAAACCGATGTCAACGATTTGATGAATCGTTCACGCGATCGAAATGCTACTTATACTGAACTCTTGAGTTCGATGAAGCAGGTCTTAGAAACGGCACGAAAATATATTCCCGAAATCACCGCGCGTAAGACAGAACTCGAGACGGTATTTAATGAACTTGCCGTCAAAAAACAGGCTGAGGAAGATCTTTACTTCGAGAATCTCACTGAAAACAGGGCGATGGCCACAAGTAAAAATCTCAGCAACTTTATTGCACTTGCGGAAAAAAGCGTCGACATTCGCGCGCGTTTCCGCGCGCTCGATAAAATCGGCGACTATATGCAACGCTACACAGATGCCCTCGATACACGCATTAGAGATGTGGAGTTAAACAGGGAGGCGCTGATACGTGGCGTGAGGGTCTATGATGTGGAAGGATCTGATATACGGCTTATCATTCCCGCATCGAATTTGTAGTAGGATCACACTCGTTTATTTGACAATCATGTACTTCTCGGTGTACCTTCAAGTCGCTATGAATATGTTCGCACACACTTTTTCTTACTTCTCCTATTACTTCAGTCAACTGAAGGCGTAGAGTGCGTGCTCGAATTTCGATCTCTCACCGCCTTCAAAAAGAAGGTTTTTTTTATATTTATTACACTTTAATTTTTTCAAAAATGAACTTCGCCGTCATAAAAAAACTTCCACTCAGCGATGAAATTATCAAAGCTTTCCCGCTTTCCGATAGTGGCATTGAAAAAGTTGCCCGTGATCAGCAGGAAGTGAAGGATATACTTGCGGGTCGAGATAATCGTTTACTCGTCATAGTTGGTCCCTGCTCGGCGTGGCCTTATGACGGAGTGTTGGAATTTGCGCAACGATTGAAAAAATTGGAATACCTTGTCTCAGATAAACTGAAATTGGTGATGAGGGTATATATTCAGAAGCCGAGGACGAGTAAAGGATGGACGGGGCCGATCAATCAGCAGAATCCTTTTACCGCTCCGGACATTGAAGATGGGATTCGCTACTCGCGTCGTCTGATGGTGAAGATTATTGAGATGGGACTTCCTATCGCCGATGAGGCGGTGTTTACCCATAATGCGAAGTGTTTTGTAGCACTTTTATCTTGGCTCGCTATCGGTGCGCGCAGTACCGAAGATCAGGAGCATCGTATCCATGCCTCCGCCATGGACTGTGCGGTGGGAATGAAAAATCCGACGAGCGGTTCCATAGAGATAGGAGTAAACAGTATCGTCGCCGCACAGCATGGGCACACGGCGGTTTTTGACGGGGTGCAGGTCGAGACCTTTGGAAATCAATATGCCCACTTGGTGTTGCGCGGCGGAGCGGATGGTCCCAACTACCATAGGGAAGACATATGCAGTGCGAAAAAACATCTGGAATTGCAGAAGGTTTTAAATCCCGCAGTCATCATTGACGCCAGTCATGATAATTGTAAAATGGAGGGTGTGAAGGATCCGTTGCAACAGATCAATGTGGCGCATGAAGTCATGACTACTCTCAAGCTGTACCCGGATTTGCAAAGGGTCGTGAAGGGGTTTATGTTTGAAAGCTTTTTGAAACGCGGATGTCAGAAAGTCGAAGCGCTGACGGAAGAGACGATTGATATGGATGGACTTTCCATCACCGATCCGTGTCTCGGTTGGGATGAGACGGAACAACTATTGAAAGAAATCGCCGCATTACATACCATTTAAACGTACTGTCATGGTCAAGGTTTCTCTCAAATCCATACGTATTGCAGTCTCCGAAGAAGCGGGACTTCTTTATGCGGCGCGAAGCGCGCACCTCAAATCATGAAGCATTCTATCACATTTGGTATTATCGGTTACGGTCGTTTTGGAAAACTCTGGGCGAATTGTCTGTCACGTTTTGGTGACATACATGTGTGTGATAAAAAAGATTCACTCGATAAAGTATGCACAAGTGATATTCTTTTTCTCACGGTGCCAATTTCAGAGATGATGAATTGTTGCAAAAAAATCACACCTTATCTTCAACCTCATACGGTGGTCATTGACACGTGCTCCGTGAAAGTTGAGCCGGTGAGACTTATGAAAAAATACCTTCCTAAAAATCAGCCGATTATCGCCACTCATCCTTTGTTTGGTCCGGATTCGGTGAAACGGTTTGGTCTGAAACATCAGAAGATTGTGGTGAATCAGGTCCGCGGTACGCGCGTTCAACTTCGTACGCTTGAATCTGTTTTGAAAAAAATGAATTTGGAAATCATACACGCAACTCCTCGCGCGCATGATCTTCAGATGGCCAGGTCACAGGCGTTGGTGCACTTCTTGGGTCGCGGTATTGTCGAACTTCACCTGAAGGATCAAATGATCTCCACTCCCGATTTTCATGCCCTGCTTCGTATGAACGATATGGTAAACAATGATACGTGGCAGTTATTTTTGGATATGCAGAGGTTGAATCCATATGCTAAAACTGTACGTGGTAAACTACTTACCTCCCTTCAAAAACTTGAACATGCCATTACCCAATCTTAAAACCATCGCTCCCTCCGCCACGGTGACGATCAATTCCCTCGCATTGCAAAAGGCGAAAGATGGCCTGCGTGTGTATAATTTGAGTGCAGGTGAGCCGGTGATGAATACAGCGAAATATATGAAGGCCGCCGTGGATTTGGCGATGGAAAACGGAAAAGTTCTTTATCCACCTACGGCCGGTATAGATGAACTGCGTGTCAGCGCATGTTATTGGATGAACGATCTATATGGGACCTATTATCAAAAGGCGGATGTCATGGTGACTTGCGGAGGAAAATTCGGTATTTCCCTCTTACTCCAATCGTTGCTTGAGAGTGGTGACGAAGTCATGGTGATCGCTCCTTATTGGGTGTCGTATCCTACGATGGTGCGCCTTTTTGGAGGTCAGCCGGTTATTCTGAGGACGGAGGAAAAAGACGATTGGAAAATTTCTCCAGCATCTCTCGCGAGGGCCAGTACTGAGAAAACGAAATTGCTTATTCTCAATAACGGTTCAAATCCCACGGGTGCGATCTA
>CAYHQD010000094.1:0-5057 GCA_964358905.1 uncultured Candidatus Peribacteria bacterium | reverse complement strand
ATCAGCCGAAAATGACTGAAAGAACATGAGTCGAATTATTAAATTAAGAAAAAACAATGGAAGAATTCACACATGAATTCAAAGAGGACAAAGAAGTAGAGGTTAAAAGAAAAGAGGCAAGAAAAATATTAGGATTAGATGAGAATGAGACAGATGTAGAAAAGATAAATCTCAAAGAAAAAGAATACCAGGACACGCTGAAAGACGAGGACGTCCACAAAAAAACACTCGAATTTAAAGAGCGCTACAAAAACGGGGAGAAGTTGGACGACCTCTTGGTGGAGGCGTTTGCATTGGTGAAAAATGCCTGCCGAAGGCTATGTGGAGACAAGTGGGACGTACGCGGACACCCGCTGGAATGGAACATGATACTATTTGACGTACAGCTCATCGGAGGTATGACCCTGCATGAAGGCAGAATCGCCGAGATGAAAACGGGAGAAGGTAAGACGCTCGTGGCGACCTTGCCGATGTACTTGAATGCGCTGAGCGGCAGACCTTGTTTCGTCGTCACCGTAAACGAATATTTGGCGGCGCGCGACAGCGAATGGATGGGCGGCGTGTACAATTTTCTAGGGCTGACCGTGGGAGTGATCCGCAATCAGCAGAGTACCGAAGAGAAAAAATCCGCATATGCCTGCGATATCGTGTACGGCACCAACAGTGAATTTGGTTTCGATTATCTGCGTGACAATATGGCAAGTGATGCGAAAGAAATCGTGCAAAAAGAATTGTATTACGCGATCGTGGACGAAGTGGATTCGATTCTCATAGATGAAGCCCGCACCCCGCTGATAATCTCCGCGCCGGATAATCGCCCGATCGAAGCATATACGAAATACAGTCAGCTAGTACGGACGCTCGATGAAAACACGCACTACAATGTCGATGAAAAAGATCACGCGGTGGCACTCACGGAAGAAGGTATCGCGGCTCTCGAAAACAAACTCAGCATCTCAAATCTCTATGATCAATCGACATTCAACGATGTGCATCTCATCGAACAAGCGCTGAAAGCGCGCGCACTTTTCAAGCGGGATCAAAACTATGTGGTGAAGGAGGGAGAAGTGATCATCGTCGATGAATTCACGGGGCGCCTCATGCAAGGACGACGCTACTCAGAAGGTCTGCACCAGGCGATAGAGGCGAAAGAAGGAGTGACAATCAGGCGCGAAAGCCGGACACTCGCGACCATCACTCTGCAGAATTACTTCCGTATGTTTGAGAAGCTCGGAGGTATGACGGGTACGGCGCTCACTGAAGCCGAAGAATTTGCGGCGATTTACAACCTCGAAGTAATTTCCATCCCAACCAATGTGTCGGTAACTCGTGACGATATGCCGGATGTCATATACAAAAGCAAGCAAGGGAAATACGAGGCGGTGGCAAAAAAAATCGCGGAATTGCATGAGAAAGGCCAACCGGCACTGGTGGGCACTGTCTCCATCGAACAATCCGAAAAACTGAGCGACATACTGCAAAAGCAGGGTATCCCCCACAAAGTGCTCAATGCGAAACAGCATGAAAAAGAAGCGGAAATCATCGCTGCCGCGGGACAAAAAGGCGTGATCACCATCGCGACCAATATGGCCGGACGCGGAACCGACATCAAACTCGGAGAAGGTATCAAGGAACTCGGAGGACTCTATGTCATCGGCACGGAGAGACATGAATCACGACGTATAGATAACCAGCTTCGCGGACGTAGCGGCCGCCAAGGCGATCCCGGACGTACACAATTTTATGTATCGGTGGAAGATGACCTCATGCGGCTTTTCGGCGGAGACCGGGTCAGATCATTGATGGAACGCCTTGGCGTCCCCGATGATATGCCGATAGAAAATCGTTTCATCTCCAACTCCATAGAAAACGCACAGAAAAAAGTGGAAGGCCACAACTTCGACATTCGAAAACATCTCGTGGAATACGATGACGTCATAAATAAACATCGCGAAATCATCTACCGCCGCCGCAGAAAATTCCTCGAGAGCGAAGACGTAAAAAACGACGTACTTTTGCTGATGGAGCAAGAAGCGGATCACATTGTTACCCTGCACGCACCGACCAAGGATCCAGCACATTGGAATCACACCGAAATGCTCACCTTGGTTCACACTTATTACAAAGATGAAGTCGCACCACTATCCGTCGAAAATCTAAAAGAGTGTGTCTTGAAAGAAGATCTCATAGATTTCGTCAAAAAATACTTCTGGGAACAATACGCGCGCAAGGAAGCGGAACTGGCGGACCCACGAATTCTTCGCCATGCTGAAAAAGCCATCGGTCTTCGTGTGATAGATATGTTCTGGATGGATCACATCAACGCCATGTCACAATTGAGAGAGAAGGTTGCCTTCGCCGGATACGCTCAGAAAAATCCTCTGCTTGAATACAAAAACGAAGCCTTCCGCATGCTCGAAGAACTCCTAGGCAACATCCAAAAAACCACCGTCCATCATTTGATGAGATTGAAAATTGAGATTTCTGCTACTCCTCCTGAACAAACAGAACAAAAAAACACCTCTCTCGTCCCTGCAACCGAGCATCACCCCACCCTCTCGCCGACACAAAGCATAATTCCTGCACCAGGCAGTTCCCTTTCTATACAAAAACCTTCCCAAATCACCAAAGCAGAGCCAAAATCACTCATTGAAGCCGACGCGAAATACCTGCCGAAGAAGAAGAAAAAACATTAGTTTTTCAACTTTCCAAGTATCAACCAACTAAACCGTTTCATACTTTTCAAGTTGCCCTGCTGTTTTACAAGCCCACTATAGCTCGCGACATTGCCAGGATGAAGGCGATTCTTTATCCGCAACTTATTTCGTTTTAACAGCGTCCTTTGAAAAGGCCAAAACTTTATTCCCAAAAATTTGAGTCCGTGCTTTGCTTTCATAATTTTGTCGCTCCTTGGGTTAACTTCGAGTTTGAGTTTATTGTTTAAAAACGCAATTGTGTGCGCTCTAAAAAAGCTCAGTTTTTCAACGTCATGCTCTACGATAATAAAATCATCTCCGTATCGAACGTAACGACGACATCGCAAAGTATGTTTCACGAAGCGATCAAGTTCATTCAAATATATATTCGCAAAAATCTGGCTCGTGAGATTGCCAATGGGCATACCAATTTTTCTTCCCGGTACGGTGGTGTAACTATCAATTATTTCCTAACATCACATTTCCAGATCCAGGGAAAATGGCTTTGCGGTGTGTGTGTGTGTGTGTGTGGATAAGATTTCAAAAAGTAACTTGCGCGCTCGATAGCGCCAAGCAGTCCTTTACCCTTGCGAGACGACCATGCGTCGTAGATAAAAGTTTTGTCATAGATTTTTTCAAGAAAATCATAGATAAGACGGTGGACTATACGATCGCGGAGGGTCGCCACGGAAATCTCCCGTCGTTTATTATCACAGACGATAAATTCTCTGTATCCGCCATGACAATAACGACCTGAGTTTAAATCTTTAAAAAGCTCATAAAGATGATTCTCCATGTAATACTGAAATGCATACAAGTCGTCTGTCGCTCGCTTTCCTTTTCTGAATTCAAACCAGCTTCGCCATATATTTTCTAAACTTAAATCTATGCAATCACTGCCCATTATCAATATGAGTTACGAACTGTATAAACATTGTACAGAAGTCAACGCGCATCTTGCAAAAAATTGGAGATTTTCACTGGGCATAAGCATCGAAGAAAATATTCTCAAATTGCTCGAAGAACTCATTATGGCAAAAAACGCACCGAAAACAATGAAAGCGATGGAAATCGGCAGAATGCTGGGAGGATGGCTAAAATCCGTGCAAAGCCAATAAACCCTTGGCGCGCGGCGAACGCCCCGATTTGGATTACCGTTATCTGCATTGTTCTGATTGACGTTTCGGTTCTCATTGTTCCAATTGGCGTTCCAGGCGAGGCCATCATTTTGATGAAATCCATCCTTGCGCATTCACAGTCGCAACCATGATGCATTTTGTTTCACCCCGCTGGCGGGAAGAATTTCACTCAAACCTAAGGGTTTATTAACTTCGTTCGATGCTCTTTAAAAGATGTATTTGAACGGCTATACCGCGTATACATCCTGTATGTAAAAGAACATATTACGGTAGCCCCATCCGAGCGGGGTTGCTATTCACCGTCGAGCGTACTCTATCACGATCAGACGTATTTGGGAAACAAAAATCGGCCGCCCAAATATGGGCGGCCTCAAGTGAAAAATCCAAAGAATATCAATTCTCAAAATTCAATTTTACTCTTAGCGCGCGGCGAACGCCCCGAAGTGGATCACCGTAAGCTGCATGGTCCCGATTGACGTAGCGGAGCCCATCGAGCCAAGTGGCGCTCCAGGCGAGGCCATTGGCAAGATCTGCCTGATCGGTTTTACACCAGGTAAAATATTTCAATTCCGTCTTTCCACACAATTCTTGTAATTTATCCCATTCATCCGTGGTAAGCATATCAAGCCCCTTCTCATTACAATGCGCCATGGCGATTGGATAGTTCATACCAAGGGTATTTTCCGGCACCTCTGGATTTCCATCACCGAAAATAAGTTCATTACCCTGCACAAAGTAAATTTTGGCGTTTTCCATTTTACTCGTGGCTTCGAGAAATGCGTCCACAGAATTGAATCGTCCGCCTTTTTTCATGGCACCAACTACTTCTTCCCATGTCTTACCACCTTGCGCTTCTGGTTTCAGGGATTCAAATTGGGTTTTGAAAGGTGCGAGTCTAGGATCTTCGGGAGCGAACTCGGCTTCGATTTCTCTGATACGGGTGCGCACTTCTTCTTGCAGTGCACCTGCTTCTTCACCTGCTCGCTGGCCGAGGCGGCTATTCTCAACGGAAACTCCATTTTTCATGTGAAGTCGAGCAAGCCCATCAATATCAGTACCATGTTGGCGCGAAGCTCGTGCATCGTCCCCTTCCTCCTCTTGCCGAGGATCACTATCGCTCCATCTTAATCTTTTTCCGTTATCTTTTGTCATAGTAATGTAATTAAAAATGAAAATTCGACTTTGAAATGCAACTTTCGCTAAAATGGAAGTTGTATGAAAA
>CAYHQD010000093.1:0-5069 GCA_964358905.1 uncultured Candidatus Peribacteria bacterium | reverse complement strand
GCAGACGACACCAGATACGAGCGCGCGCAAATACGCGATAGATAAAAAGGTGATGAGATATTATCAGCCGACGTGAGAATTACAAGGTCTGTGCTGTCGCCTCTGTGTGCTCTGTTTGCATGGATTATTGGACTTTGTAAGTATAAAAGATCTGTTACGTGCCGTGGCAAAAATCAACCAAATTAATTGGTTTATACCCGGGCGGGCTTACTTTTCCTGTTTTTGCACAGGGAAATTTTGTATAATGGCGGTATGGAGGCGACGTCACTCAAAATCATAAAAAAACTGCGAGAAGCCGGGTACAAGGCCTACTTTGCCGGAGGATGTGTGCGCGATATGCTACTCAATACGGCACCGAAGGATTTTGACATCGTCACTGACGCGAAACCGGATGAGATAGAAAAATTATTTGAAAAAACCTATCCTGTGGGAAAAGCATTTGGTGTTATTCTCGTGCATGAAAACGGTCATACGTTTGAGGTGGCGACCTTTCGTTCAGATGGCGGCTACTCCGATGGGCGGCGGCCGGATTTCGTAACCTATAGCGATCCGAAGGAGGACGCCCTACGCAGGGACTTTACCATAAATGCGCTTTTTTACGATCCGGTGAGTGAAGAAGTCCTCGACTTTGTGGGAGGGCGGGATGATTTGCAGGAGAAAATAATTCGATTTGTCGGTGATCCCGAGGCGAGGATTCTCGAAGATCATCTGCGTCTGCTTCGTGCGGTGCGTTTCAAAAATACACTGGGATTTCAGTGGCACCCTGACACGTATAACGCGGTGAAGAAGCATGCGGCAAAGGCGGGAAAAGTGGCGATGGAGAGAGCGAGGGACGAGCTCAATAAAATCATGTTGAGTGACCATCCGGTGGAGGCACTGCGCGAACTTCATGAACTTAGAATGTTCGATGAAATTATGCCGGAGTTGGAGGCTACGCGCGGAGTCGCTCAGCCGTATAAATATCATCACGAGGGAGATGTGTTTGAGCATACCATGAAAACTTTGGCCTCGGCTGTGAAACGAACAGAGCCTTATCTCGATCTTGAATTTCTGAAAGATATGCAGGGTGGCCCGCCGGAACCGTCCGTGTTTCATGCACGTTGGGCGGCACTTTTTCATGATATCGGTAAACCGCTGACATTTGGCCATGGCGAGGATACGGCGACAGGCGAAGATCGAATTCGCTTCGATCATCATGCAGAGGCTACACATGAAATCGCGGGGCGTGTTATGAAGCGTCTGCGTTTTTCGGGAAGCGATATGGCACATATTCTCTGGGTGACCGAGCACCATATGAATTTGAATTCACTCCTCGATATGCCTGAAGGCGCGCGCAACAAATGGTTTAGAAATCCGTACTTCATAGACCTTATGGAAGTGTTTCACGCGGATATCGCGGGCACCGAACCTTCGGATTTTTCGACATTTGATCAGGTGAATCGGCTCTATCATAAATGGCTTTTGGAGCGTCCGGAGGAACTACCGAAACTGCTGGACGGGGAAGAGATTATGAAACTGACCGGTTTGAGTGCGAGTAAGGAGCTGGGTGAAGTGATAGAAAAATTGTCGGATGAAGTTCATGCACATAAAATCACTACCAAGGAGCAGGCGATGGAGTTTGTGAAAAAGCTTCGCGGATAATTTTAATTGATACGCGTGAGGTGCGCGATGTTTTCGATGTGGTAAGTGTGGGGAAACATGTCGATGGGCGCGAGCGAAGCGAGCGCGTATCTGACGGTGGTGGTTTGCAATGAGTTGGGTTCGGGAGCCGCTCCTTCGGAGAGCTGGCCGATCAAATATTTTATGTCGCGCGCCTGGGTGGTAGGATTGCAGGACACATAGACGATTTCCTTCGGAGAGAGCGCGAGTACTTGTTCCAGCATTTTCGGCGTGAGCCCGCTACGCGGAGGATCGAGCACCACTTTTTGACCCTTCAATTCGTCCGCTCGCCCTTCTTTTTGGAACGCTTCCAGTACGTGCCCCACGTCCCCCGCGATGAATTCCATATTGCCGACCTCGTTCCGCGTGGCATTCACTTTCGCATTTTCCACCGCGTCTGCACTTAGCTCGATGCCGATGACTTTTTTCACGTGGGGGGCTATGAACATGCCGATGGTTCCCGTGCCGCAGAAGAGGTCGAGGACGATATCGTCTTTCGTAAGTCCCATTGACTTCAAAACTTCACCGTAGAGAAGCTCCGCCTGCCGTGTGTTCGTTTGAAAAAATGACGAAGGGGAAATTTGGAACGTGAATGTTTGCGTTTTTGATTTTGCTTTACTATGTGTGTCATCAATTTCATCGTCTTTTTGTATCGTCATCTTTTCATGAATATAGGGCGCGCCAGCGATCAATTCTTCCACCTGTTTTGTGGGTTTGCCCGGCTCCGTATGTATGCTTGTCACATAGAGCGAAGTGACCGAGTGAGGCGCAAGAACGTCTTTTAATTCCGTTTTCAGCGCGGACGAAAATTCTTCATGGCTGATGATCAGATTTATCAAAATTTCACCGGTGCGCTCTCCCAGCGACCCCGACATGTCGGGGTCGGCTTCCGTTCTCATGCCCTGTCGAACGATAAGATTGCGAAGCAATCCTTTGTTTTCTCTATATATATAAGGTGTGAGTTTGTGAGATACGGTGAAATCACGAACGGCAAGTGCGACCTTTAGCATCTCAGGCGAGATCAAAAAACACTCTTCTAAATTGAAGATATCATAACGCATTCCCTCGGCGTGAAATCCAAACGCACGTTTCATGTGGTGATCGAGTCCGAAACTGAATTCAACTTTATTGCGATACTCCCACGTATCTATCGCCGGTTTGATCGGTTTGATGATGCGTTCTATACATTCCTTCGAAAACCCGCCGAGATGTGTGAATGATTCTTTGACATGCTCCGCCTTGATGTCGACCTGCATGTTATACGGAAGATTTTGCCACTTGCATCCGCCGCACACATTGAAATGTTTACAGCGTGGAGTGATGGCATGGGGTGAAGGTGTGAGCGTCCTCATTTTACGTGCTTCGATGTAGTTCTTCTTACTTTTTACGACGTGTGCCTCCACTACTTCCCCTGGTATGGTGTCTTGTACCAGAACTTTTTTGTTGCGTAGCGAAGCTACGTCTTCCCCGTATTTTTCTGCATCTATGTCGACGAGACAGCCGATCCCCATTCCCCCAAACCCAACTTTTTCTATGCGAACTTCAATATGTGTGCCCTTTTTCATGTGCGCAGTCTACTGGACGACCTTCCGTATTGCAAAATTATTTCTCAAAGGTAGTATGCGCGGTGAACAATTTACCATATTTCGATGTCACTTATTGCACCCGATGGCAGAAAAATACCGATTACTATGGCGACGCAACATCCCGATAATGCGGGAAAAGTGCCGTGGTTGGATAAGGAATTTGTCTCGACCGCGGATGAGATCGAAGAATGTTATCGATGTTTTTCAGATTTGCACGCGGATGAATATATGTGGGATTGGGAAGGTAAGTTTGTCGATGAGGCCGTGGTGGAGAAATTGTTTCGATCGTATCAGGACTATTTTCAGACACACGCGCTCGGCAAAGATTTTTTTCTCACGTTTCGTATTCCGAATACCGATGAAGAGAAGACTGCGCGTATCGCACGTGCATACATGAGTATTTTGACGGCGGACGATTTCGCCAAGTCGAGCGGATTCTATAATCCACCGGTGTTTGAAGTTATTTTGCCGATGACAAAACATGCGGATCAACTTATCAATGTGCAGAGGACGTTCAAACAGGTGGCGGAATTTGAGCACAAGGTATTTGTCCATGAGACGGGTGATATTTCTTCTATAAAAGTGATTCCCATTTTTGAAGAAGTGGAGACCATCATAAATTCTTGGAAAATATTGAAAGAATATGCGGCGAAATACGAGAGTACATTTGGAGAAAAATTAAGCTACCTGCGTCCATTTATTGCACGCAGTGATCCTGCTATGAATGCGGGACTACTCGCGGCTGAGGTTGCAGTTCGTTGTGCGCTCTCAAACTACTATTACAAATTCCTTCCCGAGACAGGGATCCAAGTGTATCCGATTGTAGGTACGGGTTCACTCCCTTTTAGAGGAGGTATGAATCCGGAATTTTTGGAGAATAGATTGAAGGATTTAGGTGGGGTGCGCACGGTGACAACTCAATCAGCGTTTAGATACGATTATCCGGAAGACAGTGTGCGCGGTGCATATGAAAAGCTGAAAAAAGCATTGCCTGATGGTGTGGCGCTCCATCTCACAGATGAAGAGATAGAAGATGCCACGATGATCGCAGATGAGTGTACGAAATATTATCGCAAGACAGTTGAAGCGATTGCACCTCTGATAAACATGATCGCGGAACATGTGCCCGGCAGACGCGAACGTATTTTGCATATCGGTCTTTTCGGTTATAGCCGTCGCCTCGGCAATGTGAGTTTGCCTCGCGCGATCAAATTTACCGGCGCACTGTATTCCATCGGCCTTCCGCCGGAATTTATCGGTACGGGTCGTACACTGAAATTTCTGAAAGAAAAAGGAAAACTGCCACTCATCCACAAACTATACCAAAACCTGCGCGAGGATCTTCAACACGCGGGCAAATATTTCAACCCCGAAAATCTCGACCTCCTGGAAAAAGAATATCCATCCCTCCGGGAATATCGTGAAGACATCAAATTGATCGAAGAGATTCTCGATATAGATATAGGTCCGGTCAAGCCTCACCACTTTATCCACCGCAACCTCGCCTCATCCGCGTACTGGCATTTGAAACAAGGCACGAGCATGGAAGATGTAATCTGCAAAGCGGGAAGGATGAGAAATAGTCTTGGCTAACACGTGCCTCACGTTTCCCCGCACCTCTATTTTCCGCATTATGAAATTAATTCTTCTCCAAGTCGGCAAAACCAAGGACCGTTATGTCGAAGAGGGCATAAGCGAATTTGTAAAACGTCTGCGCGCATTTTGCGACCTCGAAATCATAACTTTAAAAGAATCCACCGGAGACAAATCGCGTGAGCGACACATGAAAGAAGAGGGTGAAACCATTCTCGAAAAACTCTCAAA
>CAYHQD010000092.1:0-5149 GCA_964358905.1 uncultured Candidatus Peribacteria bacterium | reverse complement strand
CGCTACGAAAACGATTTATTTATAAGGGGAAAACGAATACAATACAATTACTAAAGTGAAACTCCGCCAGCTTACGCTGGCGGCTTCTCGGCTTCGCCGTAGCTTCGCTACATTTCAAGCTTCGCTTGTCCAGCATCTTCCTTACCCTGCATCTCAATATACCGCCGAATAATTTCTTCGTCTATTCCTACTGTGGACGCAAAGTAACTCCCATTCCATATGCTTTCCGTACCCCAGTACACTTTTTTCAGAAATTGAAACTTCTTTTTCATATCTTTCGCCGTGTTTGATTTTATGATCCTCACCACACTCCCTACGCTCATTTTCGGCGGTATACTAATCAGCATGTGTACATGATCCTCATCATGATTCATTTCCAGGATTTCCACTTCGGGATAGTATTTTGCCATCTCTTTCAACGTCTCCTTGATATATCCCAGCACTCCATCGTTAAATATCTTTCGACGATATTTGCTTGTCAGAACTATGTGATATTCACACCGGTACACGCAATTGCTTTGTCTTTTGAATTCCATGTCAGCAAAATACCACATTCGGAAGATGCGGGACAGACTTCATCCGCCAGCTTACGCTGGCGGGATTGCGTTAGATGGCTAAAAGTATATTTTCTAGTTTAGAGAAAAAGCGGAACAAGCAGTTGGCGCATCTAACATATGATCGAGTTAAAATGAGGGGTTGGAGTGAAAAAATGTTCGAAAAATTATGGGTAACTGCTGATGTGTTTCTTGTTACTCTTCCTGAAAATCGCAAGAAGTGGTTTGCTGATAGCCGAAATATCCCTTTCCCTTAATTATAAAGGGATAAAAGGTATTTCCTCTGCTCCGCTCCGAAAACCATTTATTCGATCGTAGAATGAGCTTTAATACGTAATTTCGTATTAACTTGACTTTTATTTTTATATTTGATATACTCAAATTGATCATTAATCCAATGACACCATGATAAGAAAAGTCAAATTCAGCAACTTCTATTCCTTCAATAAGGAACAGGAAATAGATTTTTTAGCGAAAAAGAAAAAAACATACGACTATTACCAATCTAAAACTGGCGATCAAGTGACAAAAGTGGCTGGATTCATTGGAGGCAATGCATCCGGAAAAACAAATGTAATGCGTTTATTCAGTTTTTTTCGATATTTTGCATGCGAAAGTAGTAAGGACGAATCCGCGGGCGCTCTCGATGTTGCTTATAAAAATTTCTTCAATAATGAAAAGCCTTCTGGTTTTTATATAGAATTTGAAATTGATGAAACCGTTTTTTCTTATGATTTTAAGATACAAAAAAACGCCATACATCAAGAATCTCTACATACAAGAAAAAAAGAGAAAGGCGCAAAAAGAATAGAGATTTTTTTTCGCAATTCAAGCCGTGTAGAAAAGTTACATAAGGATTATTTTAAAAAATTTCCGGTAGAGTTCCTTAAAAAAATCAGAGCAGATGTTTCCCTATTGGCTTTTCTCAAAGCTCACTATGACATAGAAATCATTAACAAAGTTTTTAACTATTTTGAAAGATTCAAAACAAACATTAACGAAAAAGGGGAAATCAACAACGTACTCCATCAAATCAATTCTCTGGAATTATATCTTCAAGATGAGCAGCTTAAGAGAAAAATGGAGGATTTCATCTGCAAATTTGATATTGGCCTAAGTAATTTCATAATTAAAAAAGAAGTTAAAGATAAAGAATTTAGAATATCAGTAAAAGGTATTCACACTACAAAGGAGAAAAACAACTCTTTGGATTTTGGTTACGAATCAAGAGGAACTCAATCACTATTTTTTGCATTAGCAAACATTTTAAGCGGTTTAAAAAATAACAATGTGATCATAATCGACGAAATTGAATCAGGTTTTCATCCTGAAGCTCTCAATAAGGTAATTAATTACTTTATTGACGAAAACGAAAATGGAAAGGCGCAAATCATTTTTTCATCGCATTCACTCGGTTTCATGAACAAACTTGATATGCACCAAATGTATTTAGTTCAAAAGAACGATGATAGTGAAAGTCTCGTATACCGTCTAAATCAAGTTAAAGGTATTAGAAGTGATGACAATTTCCTATCAAAATATATGACAGGAGCATACGGAGCATTCCCTAAAATTAGAGTTTAATACATGGCGAAAAAATTATTTAAAGAACGTTATACGTGTTTTGTCTTCGGGGAAGGAAAAAGAGATAAAAATTTCCTCACAGTGCTCATTGATTTGAAAAAATTCAAATACCATACATCAAATTGGACTTTTAATTATGGTAATTCATCAGGTGGCTCAGCAGAAATAATTCTGGAAAAATGTTACAAGGAAAGTACACCATATGAATATAATTTAATTTTATGTTTTATAGATTTGGATAAACTAAAAGAAGATTTTCCTAACAACTGGGAAACCCAAAAGATAAAACTAGAACAAAGACATAAGGAAATCCAAATAATATGGCAAATAGATAACGCGGAAGATGAATACAAAAGAGTACTAGGAGAAATAAAAAGCAAGCATCAATTGAATCAACAAGCTAAAAAACAAGTGGAAAAATTTATTAATTCAGATTTTTGGCAAAGAATACTCAGGCCAATTAAGGATAAAGAAGAAGAGGGTTATCGAACGTTAAGTGATAAAAAATAATTACGATTCAATCATGGGGCTTTCCTCCATCCGTACCACTTTCATACCATATTTGATTCCATCCGATTCAGGAAGTAATCCCATAAAAAACATAGTCTGGTCTGCACACATCCATTGCGCCAATAATGGAACTAAATTCTGTGTGACATAAAAAACTATCGCCTCCGTGCAATACGTAGCATATTCGGTCCTGAGATTTGGAATCATATCCAACTGATTGATCTCACTAAGCGAGAGTCCCATCCGGCTTACCACATCGAAATTTAAATTCACTTCAAACATGCGATCTCTTTTCATTCTAGTCACTTTTCCATTCCGACATGATTTATGATACGTATAATAATTTTCAAAAAACAATTTAGTTAATATATCCACCAATCGCATTATTTTTCCATCTCTTTGAGTTGGATTCATATCCTGTCTCATATATAAATTGAAAAAACTTTTCTGCAAATTATATTTGAGGGTAGAGTTACCAGCATCATCACTAAATCGCCCATTTGAGTTCGGAAATGTCTTGAATGAGTTTAACAAAAACTCATCATACTTAGATAAATTGTCTGTGCCAACTTCCTCCAAATATTTGAACGCCTGTTTTGCGTATTTGGAAATTTCATCAATTCCTTCCAAAATCGTAAGATACCCATTGACCAGGAGCTCATTTTCACTTGGCTCTCCCTGCAATATCTCAAACGTCTTAATTACATAATCATTATCGGCGGTTTCCATACGTTCACCAACGACATCATCCCTACGCTCCGTAATTGGCGCGGGAGATGGATCCGACGCATCACCTATTCCTGCGAACGCACTATATTCATCATGTCTTTTCGCAACACTCTCGTATCCATGCGGTATAATGAGTCCGGACGTGGCAATTTCTTCATATGCCACATCCAAATCCATCCTGAGCGGGATCTTTATCGGTTACATCAGGAAACGTACAAATATACATACCTTCATTTATTCTAACCAGCCACATACGTGAATCTTTAATCGCTTTCAAAATTGCAGGAGTTGCTTCTAAATCAGAGCTTCTGTATTTCGCACGGTCATGCCCTCGATTTGGGGTAAAAATACCCTCATTGATTCTTAGTTCAGCACCATCACTAGAACTCATATAATACTCATTATAGAGAGTATATTTTCATATTATATATCAATCTGTCAAGTTGGAAGGGTTTCGGCCATTCCAACAACCTAAATAACGACTTGAGCGTTTTGACACTTATTCGTTTGCTCGTCAATCCGATTAGAAATCCGGATAAGAAGCGGGCATTAAGCAAATGGCTTTTTTGTGCTAAAATAAAAAGATAAATGTATGCCATTATGGAAGATACAAACCAAAACGGGACGACATCGGCCGGTAATGCAACTCAGAGCGGTGATACTTCGCTGCCGGTACAGCATATGACCGTGCATGTTCCCGATGAGAAAAATACAAAGGACATGAATATCGCCATCGAGGAAATCAATCTTGGGCTCAAAGAAAAGGCGGTCGAGGAAAATGCGAAGGTACTTGGTATCCCTTACATTAACATTACCGAAACACCGATCAATCCGGATATGTTTGAACTCCTGCAGACAGAGGTGATGCAAAAGAATCTGGTGTTGCCGTTTTTTCGTATCGGAAAAAAGATACGTATCGCAGTGGCATGGCCGGAGAAAGAAGATACGCAACAAATTCTCGAAGAATTGCGTGCGAAAAATTATCTTCTCAATATCAATCTCGCCTCGGACAACGGCATCAAGAAAGTGCTCGAAGCATATCTCAGACATCCTAAAAGAAAAACCGTCGCCGTACTCGACAATGATGTGGATGAAGCGAAGTTGAAAGCATACGAGCAAGAAATAAAAAATCTCACTGAGGCGGCGAAAAAAATATCCACCATGACTGCGGAAGAGGCGGTCAATCTGCTCTGTGTGGGGGCTTTGAAAACCGCCGCATCGGACATTCATTTCCAACCTGAGGAGGGTGAATGCCATGTACGATTTAGGATAGATGGGATGATGCAATCCATCATGTACCTCGATCTGAAGACCTACGAAAACATTGCAAATCAGATCAAGTACAAATCAAAGATGAAATTGAATATTACGAATGAACCTCAGGACGGAAGATTTTATTTCGTCGTCAATAAAGAAAAAATAGACATACGTGTCGCACTCATTCCAACCGAATTCGGCGAGACGATTACCATGCGTCTGCTCGATGCGCGTCAGGGATTTCTCACACTCAAAGAACTTGGATTCAGCTCCTACAACTATGATGTCATGGAACGATTATGCGGTCTGACCGTCGGACTCATACTCGTCTGCGGTCCCACTGGATCGGGAAAAACGACCACGCTCTACGCCATGCTCGAACGTGTCAATAAACCGGAAGTGAAGATCATCACACTCGAAGATCCGATCGAATATCACCTTCCCGGTATTGTCCAAACCCAAACTGCGGACAAATACTCATTTGCAAGCGGTCTGCGCTCAATATTGCGTCAAGA
>CAYHQD010000091.1:0-5206 GCA_964358905.1 uncultured Candidatus Peribacteria bacterium | reverse complement strand
ACGGTCAAAGTGATAATCCTGTATCACCATACTATAGTCGATAGTACCTCCTTCGAGCGGCACTCCGAAGTAATAGTCGGCCTGGACCTGCATCTCGAGCATCTCACCGCTGATAAATTCCTCCTTATTCGGCGTGGCCTCCAACTTGAACGCCGCAGGCGTGTATTCTTCCACGTCAAATCGCACACGTTCGTATTCGCCTAATCCCGCGCGGATAGCGTATGAACCAAGCGGTGCTCCCCCATCAAGTGTGAATTGCGCAGTAAATGTCCCGTAGGCGTTTAACTTCACCATCTGCGAATGGACCTCGTCGTAGTCGTTGTTCATGATGCTCATCTTGATCTCCTTACCCGGTTCGAACTCATACGCACCATCGTAACCAAGACGATATACACCTTTTATCTCCACCGTATCACCGGGACGATAAATCGGCCTGTCAGTGTACATATATACCCGCTCTACATTGTAGGCATTATTCGCCCAGGTGAGATGACTTTCAAAACTTGGAATCAGGGCACTATCCAAACCGTCCGCCGCAGTAATCACGGTACCTGTCGCATTTGTCACTACCTGAGATTGCACCACTCCATCCTTATCTGCAGTCACTTTCGTGGCACTTACGTAATCGCCACTGGCATCTTTTGAATATACTTCCACCTGCGCGCGCTTCATTGGCTCCAGTGTGAGCATGTCCGTAATCCAATAGAGGTTTTTCAATTTCGACTTTTGCGCAGCTTTTAATTTTTCATGTTCCTCCGTATATTGCCCCTCATCGTTCAACACTTCCTTCTGCACCACACTCATATTCGTCAGCGTCACCAGCGAATGCTCGAACACTTGTTTTCCATCCCAGTCCTTGTACTCGGGATTGGTAAGGGAGAGAAAATAATGTCCCAGCCCCGACGAGTCGGGGGCTCCTTCCCTCTTACTCAGATATTCTTTCAAATCCAGATTGAAATAATTATTCTTCCAATATCCGCCCGGCACATCGATGCGCAGTTGCGTACTCCACGTACATTTCGACGCATCAATTTGCTCTGCGTATTGCAAACTTTGATCCACCAATTTCAATGCATCGAGCGCACTCAATTCACATATATTCGCCTCTATATACGGCAGATTTTTCACTGCGAAAGTTAGCTTCGTACGATCGGGAGAAGAGACGGTATAGTATTCCTGCAATGCGGAAAAGTTCTTGTCGTATACATCCAAAGCTCCTGAAGTAAATGTGGTGTTTTTCTCAGCAGATGCTCCGAAAACATCTTTTGTTTTTAACTTAAACGTATAATTCCGATTCGGCTCGAATCCCAGTCCAAGAAAAGTTACAAACTCACCTGCCAGACAGCCATAATATTGAGAGTTTTCCGATGTGACAAAATTTGAGGAGTCCCAATTAAAAAAATGAATCGCATGGTTTACCGTGATATAATCTTCAATTTTTGCAGCCACGATATTTTTATCCTGAGGATTAAATTCCGGAACGAAAAGTGGAGTGGTACTACATACGTTAAGCCGTTTTGATATCTTTGGATCATATTTTATCGTACCTATACTAAATACAGGCGGCGTGGTAAGCGTGAGAATTTCATCCTGTGCATTTATCTGCTGGCCAGCCTCATTCACGATTTTCGAAAGAGTTACCGTAATGGCGGTTTTCGCAGGTCGGGCACCTTCTTTAAACACAACTTCTATCTTTGATTTATTCGGAATTTTCTCACATTCCATCTCGCCATCCTCCTTGTAGATGATGTCTTTCGTCTCATCACATTCTTGCAAATAGTCAATTCGTTGGAGATCGGGAGATGCGATCACAGATCGCATAAGATCAATATTTTCATAAAAAGGAATAACCAATGTGCCCTCGGTATCAAAATAATCCGGTGTCGCATAAAGAAATCTTTCGGAGGTGGCATATACCTCCCCTATGAGGGAAGTGGATGTGAACGAGTGTTCCAAGGCCTCCTCGAGAAGAATATCACCTTCCATAGGGAATGCTTTTGCAAGCAGAACTTTGTAAGACGTATTCATATCCCAGAATTTTGCGCGGCCGTACTGATCCGCGGTTTGATAGATTGCGAGCGTGGAAGTATCGGTCATCATTTCTTCTTTTTTCGTCTCTTCGTTCAACGCCTTGTACTGATAATAATCCAGCAGGGTGGTGACATTATTGCCACTCGCCTCATTTATCACCTTCACCTCGTTCTTCATCTTCTCCAGATCCACGGGCTGATTAAACGCAATCGTAAGCGGTGCGTTGTAACGTATCTCTGTGGATATTTCACCATTATAGCGAAGATGGGTGGTACTGAATATGTGAGTCATCGGTTTAATTGCGATGCCATCGAATGAACGCAACGCTGAAAGCGTTTTGATCGAATAGGAAGAGGAACGTCGAAGACGTTCCTTAGGTTGAAATTGCAAAGTGCGTGTGGAAATCCACTTCCATGTTCCTTCCGTTACCGGGCCCATTTCGATGAGCCCGGTGGTATTTAACTGATCTAGCGTTGTCAGCGGGACCATCGGACGGTTGAAAACAAGCGTAATCTCCGTATTCTCATCCGTTTCGGTATTTGCGTTTGGGAATACATTCAGAAGTCTCGGCGCTTCCACCACTTTGAAATATTTTTCGAGCGTGCCATTTTCAAGCGAAAGAGAAACCTGGTAGACACTGGCGATTTCAAGTGGTTTCTCGGGATGAAATATCAGAGTGTTTTCCGGTGCACCTTCAGCGACAGTTTCCCACGTACCCGCGATCGCCGGCATGAAATCAATGCGCGGTTCCGTAGATTTTTCAGCCTCACCTTCTGCAGGTGTAAACACCTGTGCACCATCCGGTAGCTGTAGAATAATCGGCGCCCCCTGTGAAATTTCCTTCGCCACCACATCAATCTCACCTGTCGGAAGTTGCACATCAAGTTCGCCTTGCGTGCTAAATCGCGCGTACGCGAAGTAAAGAATGAATGCGACACCGAGAAGTAACAGAGCACCACGGAGGTACGGCATAATCGCAGTCATCGAAAATCGTGCAACCGAAATAACCTGTTTTGCATTTCTGCTCATAGTAATATTAAAAGAATAGATTTACCCCCATTTTAGAGGAGTAAAGCTAAATTAGGAAGGGGAAAGTAAAAATGAGAAAATGAGGATAAAAATGCGCAAACCTCAGTCTGCATCGTGATCAATAACAATCACAAACTCCCCCTTCGGGGAATGCCTCTTGAAATGCGCGCTGACTTCTTCGAAAGAACCCCGGGTAAACTCCTCAAACTTCTTGGTCAGCTCGCGTGCAATCTTCTATATGTCCCCCAAAAATCTCTCATACACAGTCCAATCAAACTCTTTCACATGCTTATGGTTTCCGTGTTGCCTAACAAGGCCGCTATAACTGGCACAATTATTGGTTTCTAAACGCTTTTTTGTACGTGAAAAATTACGCTTGGTTAATGTCCTGCCACTTGGCCAAAGTTTCACTCCCAAATATTTAAGACCGTTATAAGCTTTCATGACGCGGT
This sequence comes from uncultured Candidatus Peribacteria bacterium, assembly GCA_964358905.1. Taxonomy (GTDB): domain Bacteria; phylum Patescibacteriota; class Gracilibacteria; order UBA1369; family JABINC01; genus CAYHQD01. The sequence goes on along the minus strand of CAYHQD010000091.1, from coordinate 1,694 downwards.
CACTTTTTGGATTGATCTGCAATTTGAGTTTTTCGTTGAGGAATTTAATTGTCTTGGTTCTGAAATTTTCCAGTTTTTGTGAATCCGGTTCAATGACAACAAAGTCGTCACCATAGCGAAGATATGCTTGCGGTTTAAGCGTATGCTTAACAAATCGATCAAGTTCGTTCATGTAAATATTCGCAAAAATCTGGCTGGTAAGATTACCTATTGGCATGCCGATTTTTTCATTTGAGACTGTACTATAACTGAAAATTATCGCTTTCAGCAGATTAAAAGTTGTACTATCCTTGGTTCGTAAAGATAGAATCTTCAACAAAATTCCTTGATCAATGCTGTCAAAAAACTTCCTAACGTCACCTTTCCAAAGAGCAGAAAAATGGCTTCGCGGTGTGTGTGGAAGAACGCTTCAGAAAATAACTAGTGCGCTTTATTGCGCCAAGCAGACCCTTATTTTTTCGGCACGACCACGCATCATAAATAAAAGTTTTGTCGTAGATTTTTTCCAGAAAATCATACACGAGCCGGTGTACTACCCTATCACGAATCGAAGCCACGGAAATTTCTCGTCGTTTGTTATCATTGACGATAAATTTGCGATAGGTGCCATGATGATAGTTTCCACTATCCAAATCATTAAAAAGTCCCAGAAGATTCTTTTCGAGATAATATTGAAAATTATGCAATTCATCCGTAGTACGTTTTCCTTTACGAAAGGCGAACCAGCTTTTCCAAATATTTTTTAAACTTAAATCTATGGATTCACTTCCCATCATCAACAAAATTTATGAAGCATACAAGGCAATTATAGACCTCAATAATAAGTTGGAAAAGAGAAGGAAGTATTCTATTGGTTTAAGCCTTGAAAACTCAATTTTGGATTGCATGGAAACTCTGGTAATGGCGAAGAATGCCCCAAAAACTTTAAAGGCTGGGTACTTGATTAAGGCCAGCAGCAAGCTGGAAGTATCGACATTGAAATTGCGTTTACTGCTGGAACTAAGACTTGCAAACGAAACCAAAATTTTCCAGTTACAGACGAAACTCGAAGAAATCGGCAGAATGCTTGGAGGCTGGTTGAAATCGGTACAGAGTTCATAGACCCTTAGCGCGGCGCAGAACGAACCATTATCATTGTGATTGTTCGCATTGTTCTTGTTGACACCACTGTTGTTGCCATTGAACGCATTGCCGGTTGTTGATGGAGTCCATCCGTATTGTAGCCACAGTCGCAACCATGGCACATGCATTGGTTTGCTTTTTTCACCCCGACTTGTCGGGGTAAACTCCACTCATACCTAAGGGTCTTACAACTCTTCCGAATGTACTTTCAGGCTTTACTTGTCGTCCCGTTAAGCGGGACCGTTAAAGCCTTTTGTGAAAGAACACTTTATGGTAGCCCGCAGCTCTTTTTTAAAAGAGACACCGAGTTGCTATTCACCATCCCCACCATATTAAAATTTTGCGCGCGAAAAATAAAGATAAAAGAAAAGCTCCGCACAAGGCGGAGCTTTAAAGAAAGTATAAAGTTCAAATACTAAGCCTTTTTGACCCTTAGCGCGGCGCAGAACGAACCATCAACACCGGGATTGCGCGCATTGCTCTTGCTGACACCACTGTAGTAGCCATAGAACGCATAGCCGGTTTTTCTGGTAACGGCATCTGTTATTAACCATACCCATCCATTTTGCACT
>CAYHQD010000090.1:0-5258 GCA_964358905.1 uncultured Candidatus Peribacteria bacterium | reverse complement strand
TGCTATAGTATCGGTTTTATCATCTTTAACAGCCAGGGCGGCGCTTGCGCTTTTGATTGTTGGGGCCGGGTGTTCTTCTAAGGCTGAAGAAAAGAAGATTTTATATCCAGATCATAATACAGAGGTCGTCGATAGAGATTTGGAAAAAGATCATGCCTATTCCACTGAAGTAGTTCATGGTATAAATATTGAATCCACGGATTTCAATCCGGAGCAAATAGGCAGTGCATTGAAAAAAGCCCGCACAGTTGTTCCAAAAGGAAATGAGTGGTGGAATTTTACCTATAAAGGGAAACCCGTGAGGGTCGTATTAAAAAACATGAACAATATTTTGAATGGCGCGGATGGTCTTATCGATTGGAGAGGGGTTGGTATGTTGGCGGAAAGTGAATTGGGTTTGGATGCGAGTAGCGTTCCTGAACCGACGGTAGGAGTGATTGTTATTTATGCCGATTCCAACAGTATGGCTCATGAACTTGTACATTTGTTACTTGGGAATACGAATTACATATCTGAAGATATGAATGAGTTTATAGCTTATATGGCGGATGGTGGAATGAATAAGAATAATGAAGGTGATCCAAATATAAAGATGCAGTCCGTATATATTCCGGACGATGTGAGTTTAGTCTCATTGCCTTCTATGAAGATTGGAGGTTGGCGTAAAGGAGGTATTGCCGATATGCATGTCCAGAGATTGCGTATTGTTGCCGGCGAGTGGGCGAAAGATCCAAAGCTCGTGCAACGGACATTAAACTCTTTTCGTTTGTTTGAGGAGGCTAAGAGACCTGCTACGTTTGATGATTATACTCGAATGATTCAAGATGGGAGTTTGCCGGATTCTAACGTGTTTCGCAGATTAAATGAGGATGGGCATTATATGACAATTGTACGGCATCCGAAAAATAATATATGCGCTTTGCATTCGGCTGTAATTTTTGGTCTTCATGATGAGAATACAACTATCGGAAGGTATGATAAAAATGTGAATATATATATAGTGAACGAGGCTCTGCCGGATGATAAACCCGTTTTGATTGGGACTCACAACTTTGCCAAAGGCTACATTCTTACCATACAAGTCCCGCAGGGTGATTATTTTTCCATACAAGTTGGAGAAAATGTGAATCAAAGAATCCCACTGCCAAGACCAGGTCGGGCGAGCGGTGCAAGGTTCGATTTGGCAAAATAATTGGTGATTTTGCTTCGAAGGTGATAGGTTCTTTTCAGTTTTTAATTTTTTTATGCAATCTCAATTCAAATTTTGTCCGATGTGCGGTGAGGGGATGGCGATGAAAAAATCCACGTATGAACATGTGGAAAGGAATACCTGCGCGAAATGCGGGTATATCGATTATAACAATTCTCGGCCCACAGTGGGCGTGATGATTTTGAATGAAAAAAATGAGATTTTGCTTGTGAGGCGCGCGTGGCATCCGTTCAAAGGATATCTGGATTTGCCCGGAGGTTTTATCGAAACATGTGAACATCCCGAAGAGGCGGCGAGGAGAGAAATTGAGGAAGAGTTGGGTATAGAAATCAAAGTAAATTCGACTGTGTTCAATATTGAAACCGATGTGTACGATGACGGTTTGAATGAAGGGTATGTGTCCGGAAGGGGCGCGCCGGTTATGGTACTTTATTATCTTGCGAAAATTACCAAGGGCGAACCGCGGGTGGCGGAGGATGAGCTGGCCGGTTTTGATTGGTATCCGCTTGTGGATATCCCGAAATTTATTTCCAAGATAGCTTTCAAGTCGAACCAAAAGGCGCTTATGCTTTTGTACCGGCAAAAGATTGTGTAACCTCTATTACATGCGCACTGAAGTGCGTACAAGCAAAAGTGTTAGGATTTGCGGAATTTGTGTAGTAGAGTTATTGAGATTTTTTACATCTTTATTTTGACAATATGGAACCACAAAAACTTTTCGCCCCGATCAAAGAAGCCGAAGTCTCACGAGAGATGACCCAGCGATATTTGAAAGAGATGATCGAGTTTGCGGAGACGGATGTGGTGGTAATTGGCGCTGGCCCTGCGGGACTAATTGCCGCTTATGAACTTGGCAAGCATGGAGTAAAGACGGCGTTGATAGAGGCTTCCGTGGCGCCTGGAGGCGGTTCATGGGTATCCGGTCAATTGATGTCTGCGATGATTGTGCGCAAACCGGCGCATACGGTTTTGGACGACCTCGAAATACCTTATGAAAACAAGCAAAATTATGTGGTGGTCAAGCATGCTGGGATACTTCCTTCCACTCTTTTGAGCCATATTTTGAAGATGCCTTCCGTGAAACTTTTTAATGCGGTGGCGGTGGAGGATTTAATTACGCGGGATGGACGTGTGGTCGGTGTGGTGACGAACTGGTCGCTCGTGACGCGTGCGCATGGTACCCAAAGTTGTATGGATCCGAATATCATGGAGGCGAAAGTGGTGATTTCTTCCTGCGGACATGACGGCCCTTATGGAGCGAGCGGCGTGAAACGTTTGGTGCAGATTGGCATGATAAAAGAAGTACCTGGTATGAAGGCTCTCGATATGAATGCTTCCGAAGATGCGGTGGTGCAGAACACACAAGAAATTGTGCCGGGCATGATTGTTTGTGGCATGGAAGTTGCAGAGGCGTATGGGTGCAATCGTATGGGACCTACTTTCGGCGCGATGCTTCTCTCCGGTAAAAAGGCCGCGCATCTTGCGATGCAAAAACTGGGTATAGTGACTGTGGAGCAGAGACTCGAAGAGTTGATTGCTGTTTAGTCATGCACATGGATTTTTCAAAATTGTATTGCATTGTGGATAGGGCGACTTGCGAAAATATGAATGTGAAGCCCGAAGATATTGCGCGTTTTTTTATTGAACGTAAAGTGCCGTTTTTGCAGTATCGCGATAAGTCGCTTGGTGATAAGTGTGATATTTTGCAATCACATAAAATCGCCTGGCAATTGCGCCAACTTGCCTGGGAGACCGATACGAAATTTATTCTTAATGACAATTTGCAGAGTGCGCTGGATCTCGATGCGGATGGGGTGCATTTGGGTCAGGAAGATTTGCAGGAACTTATCAATGAAGTCGAGAGAGACTATGGGATAAAAGCGGCGAATTTTTATTTCAATGCTCTTCGGGAACATGAGATGATGCAAAATCGTTTGTATAAAAATTTCATTTTTGGAGTTTCCACTCATACCGTTGATCAGGCGGTCAGAGCTGAAAAAATGGGTGCGGATTATATAGGGGTTGGGCCGATTTTCGAGACGCCGACAAAGCCCGGTATAAAAGGAATCGGTTTGGACGAAGCCACTGCAATCACGCGTAGCGTTCGTATACCTACTGTGGGGATCGGGGGTATTGTTCCTGACATGATGTCGAAAATAATTCAATCTACAGGCGTTACTTATACCGCCATGGTGCGTGGCTGTGTGGAAATTTATTTGAAAAATATTTATTAATATAATTATATGAAACGAAATTCTTTTTCAGTATCGAAATGGCTTGCTCCGGTTGGTCGCTATGCGCTTTGGATCGCGCTAGTAAGTTTTATAGTTGGCATTCTTGCGAGTGAAAGGTGGTATATGTTGTTTTTTATGCTTGCATGGTTTTTTGTGGGCGTATGGGTCTTAGTGCAAGCGGTCGCGGGGTGGATTAAAAAAGAAATAGGATTTCATGGGGATGGAGGTGAGAGTATGACGTTCCACGGAAATACGGCGCGATTTTTGAGTGCGTTTATATTTTTTCTTGGATTGATTCTCTTTGTTTTGCCGGCGTTAGGCCTTATGATACAAAAGATTTTTATGCTTTTTAAATGATGCTACGCGGAGATTTTTCGTTTGTAAAATTTAGTATTTTGATATATAATCGCTATGTATCCGCTAATGATTTTATATATGTCAACCGTTTTTTTTAAAATAAATAGCATGCAAGACGGTGAAGTTAAGAAGATGATGAGAGAAGAAGGTTATACCAGCAAATCGGAATTTTTCCGCTTTCTTATAAAATTTTATAAATATAATAGTGGGCCCGCTGAAAGGAATTTTGAAAACGCAGCGAAAGAGCTTGCGGTTGTATTGAAAAAATTAAATAAAAAAGATAGAGCGCTGTACTCATTAGATGAACAATTATCAGATGTATAAGGTTGTAGTAACTGATTACTTTAAAAGGCAGCTCAAAAAACTTGTAAAAAAGGATAGAGGTTTAAAAGAAAATCTTAAAAAAGCGTTACTCTCTTTTAATAGAGAGGCCGCTATTTCTATCGGTTTTTGTGTTTATGCGAAAAATCGCACAGAGAGTATCTCTTTTGAGGAGGTTACTGCGCATTTACAGAATGTTAAGGTGGAGCTAGCTAATTTGCTTTAGCGAATGGCATGTTATATCATGCAAAAGATTTCAATCGTTTAAATGATGCGTACTCAGATGCAAGCCGCGTGTGAAGGGATTATCACTTCGGAGATGGAGAAGATTTCGAGGAAAGAAAAGATGCCAGTGGAGATTTTGCGCGAACGTGTGGCGGATGGGGCGATCGTCATTCCGCTCAATAAAAATCATGCGGCAAAAAAATTGGTGCCTATGGCCATAGGCATGGGTCTCGCCACAAAAGTGAACGTAAATATGGGGGCTTCGCCGTTTCATGCGACTCTCGATGAAGAGCTGGAAAAGCTGTGGGTTGCGGAGAGATATGGAGCGGATACGATTATGGATCTTTCTACGGCGGGAGATTTGAATGCCGTGCGACAGGCGATCATAGATCACTCATCTATTCCCGTGGGGACGGTGCCGATCTATCAGGTGGTGGAAGAGAAAGGAGTGAAAGGATTTACGCCGGAGGATTTGCTGAGAGTAATCCGACTGCAGGCTGAGCAGGGGGTTGATTACATGACGATTCATGCGGGTTTCAAAAAAGAATTTATTCCGCTGGTGAAAAAACGCGTAATGGGAACTGTGAGTCGTGGCGGAGGGATTTTGCAAAAATGGATGTCGCATCATAATGAAGAGAATCCGTTGTTACAGATTTTTGATGAAATCATAGATATATTTTTGGAGTATGATGTGACGTTCTCGCTTGGTGATACGCTTCGTCCGGGAGGACTTTGTGATTGTAATGATGAAGCACAGATCGCAGAATTGAAATTTTTGGGGGAACTTACCAAACGCGCTTGGGCGCGTGGTGTGCAGGTGATGGTGGAAGGGCCGGGGCATGTGCCGATTCACATGATAGAAGAGCAGATGAAATTGGAGAAAAAACTTTGTCATAATGCGCCGTTTTATG
>CAYHQD010000089.1:3559-5365 GCA_964358905.1 uncultured Candidatus Peribacteria bacterium | reverse complement strand
CTCACTTGTCGCGGGAGAGGTGATGGGATAGTTGTCTTCCGCGGGAGAGGTGATGAAATTTTTGTCTGCGATGTAGACGAAAAGTGCGAATTATCTCCTACAGGAAAATCGTATTATCACTTATCTGTAGTACATAAAAACAGGCCAATCAGTTTGTTTATACAAGTGGCCTGGACCTAATGTCGGAAATTACGCACGCTTGAGAATACCATGGCAAGCCCCAGTTCATCACATTTGTCGATCACTTCTTGATCGCGGATGGAGCCGCCTGGTTGGATGATAGCTGTTACACCCGCCTGCGCCGCCTCCACAACCGCATCGGGAAAAGGAAAGAATGCATCGGATGCCATCACCGATCCCGGCACACGATCTCCACCCTTTCGCTTCGCAATAATGGTGGAATCCACACGTGACATCTGCCCCACGCCAAGTCCAGTTACCACAAATACGTTACCTTCCTTTTTGGCAAACACCACCGCATTCGACTTACACATTTTGCACACAATTCGTGCGAAGAGCATGGTCTCGATCTCCTCATCGGTCGGCTGTTTTTTCGTCATCACTTTCAGATCGGCCTTGTGCACGGGAATGGTGTCGGCATTTTGTACCAAAATGCCTCCCGCCACTTTCTTGATATCGCGCCTCTTGTAATCTATCGCCCATTTGCCCGGCAGTGCGAGAATACGAAGATTCTTCTTCTCCTTAAGAGCCTCGAGCGCGGAAGGCTCATATGACGGTGCCGCGATTATTTCGACAAACATTTTCTCATCTCGTATATAGTCGGCCATCGCCTTCGTACACGGACGATTGATCGCGATCACACATCCAAATGCGGAAAGCGGGTCAACTTGATAGGCTTTCTGGAAAGCTATTTCGATTTTGGAATATTTTGGAGAAGATGGGGAAGCGGCGGCCGTGGGGGAAAGATGCGCGGCGGCGGTAGTGGTCGTTGGGGAAGCGGCCACTGGCGTGGCCGTGGGGGAGGGATGCGCGGCATCGGCTACCGCCGATGCCGTTCCACACGGATTATTGTGTTTCACAAATACCGCCGCAGGCTCCTCGAATTCTTTCACAAATTCAATCGCGAAATCCGCGTCCACGATGTTATTGAATGAAAGCTCTTTTCCATTTAGTACCTCGGCATTGGTCACATTTGCATCAGTATTGTTCGGATTTCGGAAAAATGCCGCTTTTTGATGAGGATTTTCACCGTATCTCAGACTCATCACCTTTTCATAATGAAGATCCAGCATTTCCGGCGCATTACCACCTTCATTATCAGCACGATTAAAAAAGTACGTGATATCCATATCGTATTCACAGGTTTTCGCAAATACTTTTTTCGCAAGTTCTTTACGAAGCTCCGGCGTCGTATCACCATTCTTCTCTATCTGTTCGAGCACACGCGCATAATCTTTCTTATCCATCACCACGGTCACGGATTTAAAATTCTTCGACGCACTCCTCAGCATGCTCGGCCCTCCGATATCAATCTGCTCAATCGCCTCATCCTCGGTCACCCCTTCACGCTGTACGGTCTTCTTAAACGGATACAGATTCACGACGAGTAAATCTATCGGCTCGATCTTATGTTTTTTCAAAACCGCCATGTGCTCCTTGTTGTCACGCACCGCAAGAAGTGCCGCATGCACGGCCGGGTGCAATGTCTTCACCCTTCCATCCAAAATTTCCGGAAACTGCGTCACCGCACTCACATCGATCACCTTCACGCCCGCCTCACGGAGCACATCTGCTGTTCCTCCGGTGGATAAAATTTCAATTCCTTTACTCTCCAGCGCCTTTGCA
>CAYHQD010000089.1:0-3549 GCA_964358905.1 uncultured Candidatus Peribacteria bacterium | reverse complement strand
TGCAAATTCCGCAATTCCACCCTTGTCCGACACACTGATGAGCGCTCGTTTTATCATAGTCTATTGAGAGAGAAACTGCTTCACTTCGTTGCGCAGTGGAGTTTAAAGTATGCCCCCCTGCAATTCAAGAAGAATTCATTGGTTTATTTACAAAACAAGCGCGGATTTTGAATCGAGCAGTAAAAGCACTTTGTATAAAGATTCCAAAATAGGAAGTCTTGTCGCGAGTGAGCCTTCATATATATAATTTTCCACAAAAAGTTCTCGCCATCGCAGAAGTTCTTTGCGCAAATTGCCCGCCTGAGATTCCACGGTAAGATCGACCAGTTCGATGGTTTTTTCCATACCTATAATATATTCACTCTCATCAAATCCGTGTTTAATGCAGTTAATCAAGCGATTTAATTCATTACCAATCATGAGCAGTTGCTGTCCAGCAAGGTATTTTCTCCAACGCTCCGGGGTAATCGTCTTGTGGTACTGTAAGCTATACATCTTTTATTTGATAAGAAGTTTTTTCACAATTTCGGTAACTTTCTTTTGTACCTTTGGATCTTTGATTTCCATGCTCTTATTGTTCTGAGCCGGTCTGATATTGATTAAAGAAGTGAATTCCACTTCAATAGATCCCTCCTCCAAAAGCGACTGCTCCAAATCCGCATGCAAATCCGCATCCAACGCGATCATTTTCCTCTGGATATCCACTACGACCTTCACCATCGTTTCAAAAAAATGGCTATGATTTTGTTGAATTTCCTGAAGTGCCGTTGGTGAAGTGACAATTAACATGTTTATAATGATTTGTTTTCCCAAAGCATACATTACTATAGAACGATAAAAAACAAAATGCCTCGCTTATGTAGAATTTACGTACACACTTGCTACGTCTTGTCGTGACGTTTTCCGTCCTAGTACTGGTCAGACGGTTGCACGCCATTTCTTCATTTTGGCAAATCCAATCCTCCCTTCGAGAATGGGTTACAGCGGATCACTCTCCAAATGACTTTTAGCATGCCTACAGTCGCACCGCGTTTCCGTATGGCACCTATCGCATATTCGGAGCATGAGGGCGTATATTTGCAAAAACCACCTGGAAAAAGAGCCTTTCCCCAAGAACTGTGGTCGGGAGAAAAAGTTTTTTGATAAAATCGAATAAGTCCGATAAGTAGATGTTTCATACAAAAGTTTAGCAAAGTCTGCCCGGGCAGACTTTTTCACATCTCAGTGGTCAATTCAAGATTATATCGAGAAGTAGTTCAGCGGGTTTCGCTTCACGCCGTCGACGATGATTTCCACGTGGACGTGGATACCGGAAGAGCGTCCGGTCGTGCCCATCAAGCCGACGATTTGACCAGCGACCACTTGCTCACCCTCACGCACATAGATCCTGTTTTCGGCGAAATGCGCCATGAGCACTTGCACCCCATCTTCACGTTCAATGATCACATGAGTACCATACCCGCCATTCCATCCCGTCTGACGAACCTTCACGATAGTACCCGCGACCGGCGCCACCACATTCGGTTGATATGATTTGTCACTGCGAGAAATATCCAATCCCGGATGCCATGAAGTAAATCCGCGAGAGTAGCGCCCATTGACAGGAGTCGGAGTTACGAAGCCTTGTAAATTCGGTGCACCGGAAGATGGAGAAATACCCAGTACGGCACCTGTACGATAGTCATTTTCACGATTTGCCGCAATATAACGAGTCGCTTCGGGAGACCTCGCACCGGCCAATACCAATTTTTGACCCGCCTGCAATTCCTCAGTCACATTGTATTTTGTCACCGTATCTTCTTCCACTTTAAACGCCTTTGCAATTTTCGCAAGATTGTCACCCTTCTTCACAGTATAGAGGTAGCCATCCGTAGGAAGAATCACGAGTTCCTTACCCGCTTTGAGATAATTTCCAGAACCAAGCTCAGGGTTGTTGTCGAGAATGGTTGCAGTACGAAGCCCATACATATAGGCGATACCGGAAACTGTTTCACCTTGCTCAACCTTGTGGGCGATCAGCCCTTCGCGATTCGCATAACTTCTCTCACCGGTCGGCATGGATTTCGACAGATACCCTTCATCATCCGCCACCAAGCGTTCCGCAGGAGCGGCTCCCGTATCCCATCCTGAAGTCGCATACGCTTCATTGAAGTCAAAACTATATATATTTAAGGAGGAAAGTGCGAAAAGCACCAGCACCATGTAGGTAATTTTCTTCATGAATTTTTCCTCGCACGGTAAATTGGCGAACGCCACATTTCGGCTTCGCACATAATTTTGAAGGTATCTCACATGCTCACTTTGAGTCCGAAAGACCTGCATCATCGCAGTGGGACTCAGGAGGTCAAAAAGAGAAGAAATTTTCTCCTTGAGTTGTCGTTTCCAGATAGAAGGATTTTCTTTTCTAAGTCTTGTATGTCGGCTTCTTCTTGCGCTTACATTTACCGAGCTTCGCACTTCCGTATCAAGCGGGTTCATGTGTATTTATTTAGCTTGTAATTCGGATTTCACTTTCTGCACTTTACCAAAATGAGAAGGGAAAGGCAAGCCTAAGCACAATAAAATAGACTTCGTGTCAAATATAGTATTTTTAAGAAATGCGTCCTTTCCGCTAGGACTCCGAATGCATCACAGTTACATTTAAATTCGTAAAAACAGCCGATTGAGTTGACCACACCGTGAAACGGTGGCATTGTATCCTTTCTATGCCGACCAATTTATGTGACAGGGGATTGCATTACCGGGAGAGTTTTATTACAATCAACTAGCATATAATTTTTATAAAATGGCAAAAGCAATTGATGAGAAGCTCGACGCGATGCGGCATTCCTGCGCGCACGTGATGGCACAGGCGGTGATGGAAATGTTTCCCGAGGCGAAGCTCGCGGTTGGTCCGTGGATCGACAGCGGGTTTTATCATGACTTTGAACTCCCACGCACACTGGTGCCGGAAGACCTGCCGCTCATCGAGAAAAAGATGCGCCATATCATGAAACAGCGTCAGAAATTTCGTCGGTACGATCTGCCCGTGGATGAAGCGATTAAATTCTTGAAAGAGCGCAATCAGACCTTCACCGCCGAACTCGCCGCCGACCTGAAAAAAGAAGGGGAAAAGACGCTCAGCTTTTATGAAAATATTCAACTACCAAACGGCGAAGTGAAATTCGTCAATATGTGTGCCGGCCCGCACAAGGAAAATACCGGTGAAATCGGTGCGTTCAAATTGACGAAGATCGCCGGAGCGTATTTCAGAGGCGATTCGGCTCGCCCGATGCTACAGCGTATCTACGGCGCATGCTTCCCGACGGAGGAAGAACTCGATGCGTACTTGAAACAAATGGAAGAAGCGTTGAAACGCGACCACAAACTGCTCGGCAAACAGCTCGAGCTCTTCATCACCGATCCGCTCGTTGGTTCCGGGTATCCGCTCTTTCTCCCAAAAGGTGCGATCATAAAAGACCTCCTGCAGGACTATATAAAGGAAGTTAAAAAAGCGCACGACTATACTTTCGTATGTATTCCGCACGTGGCGAAAGAAGAGCTCTATAT
>CAYHQD010000088.1:0-5394 GCA_964358905.1 uncultured Candidatus Peribacteria bacterium | reverse complement strand
GGGCGAGATCCACGGCGGCTTCGGTATGTCCAGCGCGTACCAAAACTACACCTTCTCGCGCTATGATCGGAAATATATGTCCCGGGCGGCTGAAGTCGTTCGGACGAGTCGCTTCATCGGTGAGGGCGAGGATGGTTTTAGCTCGGTCAGCACCGGAAATTCCCGTGGTGGTGCCTATCTTGTAATCTATGGAAATCGTAAAATTGGTGCGGCGGCTCTCTGTGTTTTCACTTACCATCGGAGTAAGTTGGAAACGATCGGCGATCTTTTGACTCATTGGTGTGCAGATAAGTCCGCGCCCGAATGAAGCCATAAACGTGACCGCCTCGGGCGTAATCTTTTCTGCTGGCATGACAAGGTCACCTTCGTTTTCACGATCTTCATCATCCACGACAATAATCATCTTGCCGCTTCGTAAATCTTCAAGCGCCGATTCTATTGATGCAAACATAATTAGAGATGAGGTAATACGCTTTCAGCGTACCCCATTGGTCATTTTTTACAATGCGAATCGCTTCATGGCGACCACTTTGGCGTTTTCCAGGTACTGCGCTACGGTTTGATCGGGGTTTTTCACGAATGCTTGAGTGAGGAGTGCACGCTCTTCTCTAAATTTCTTTTCTTTGCCCTTCATGATGTTATCCCAGATCGCTTCAGGCTTGCCTTCGGTTTTGAGTAATGCCCTCCAGATTTCCTTTTCTTTCTCCACTTTTTCACTCGCGATTTCATCGGGGGAAATCACCTCCGGTTTGCTTGCCGCTATGTGCATTGCAACGTCGTTTGCGCGAATGGTGTCTCCTCCATCGAGTCCGACCATCACACCAATTTTCTTATTTGAGTGCACATAAGTACCAATTATGGGAGATGAAATCACCGCTACTTCCGCCACGGCTATTTTTTCTCCCATTTTGATATTGAGATTGCTGGCTTCACTGCTGGAGTCGAATGCATCACCCTCTTTGAGGGCGCGCTCTGCGAGCGCGCCCGCAGCCTTTACGAAATCCTCATTGCGTGCCACAAAATCGGTCTCACATGCGAGCTTTACCATCCCGGCTTTGCCGCTTCCTTGTGCGATGGCGATTACGCCTTCGGTTGCTGAGCGCTCCGCACGTTCCGCGCTTTTTAATTCACCTTTTTTACGTAACATTTCAATCGCTTTTTCCATATCTCCTCCTGTCTCATCCAATGCTTTTTTGCATGACATAGTCGCAATTCCCGTAGTTTCGCGTAATTCTTTTATCAATTCAAGACTAACCGCCATATAATAGGTATTTATAAAATAAAATGATTATTTGTTGTCGCCTTTCAGTTCCTCGACTGCTCTGCTTACCATATCCTGGCCTTTAGCTACGCTGGGAGCTTTGGAAGGAGCCGCTTCGCTTCGTTCAGCGCTGGGGGAGGAAGCCCCCGACAAGTCGGGGCTGGGGGAAACTGCGCCGCTGCGCGGCGCAATAGCTTCGCTATTAGCTTGGGAGGTCGATGCGGCTTTATCGGAAGAGGGCTTAACCGCTCCGCTTCGCTCCGCAGTGTTAATCAACTGAGAAGTGCCGTATATAAAAGGCAGTTTGTACATATCTCCTTTCAACGTGTGGACTATTCCGAGCATATGAAATGAGAAAAGCGCGATCGCTCCCGCGAAGAAGAATAAATATCCCAAAAACGGTACGAGGATAAGGGCGATCACCGTTACCACCAGCCAGGTGATATCGCATATGGCAAGCATTATGCCTTGGCGTGCGTGGAACATGCAGAACTCATTTCCTTTCTTTGAGGTAAGTGTCGCCAATACAGTCACGAGAAAATAACTTAATACTGCGAAGAATATGTCTTCGCGAGGTATCTTTTGTGAAGGTGACTCGGCAAGTGTGGGCTGTGTTTGAGGTGCGGTAGTATCCATGATAAAAATATGAGATTATACGGCCACTTCTTCCGCTTTTTCCGCTTTTTCCACTGGCACTGAGACGGCGGTTTCAGGTTCTTCCTTTTCTTTCCTTTCAACAATTTTCGGTTTTCCTCCTTTTAGGATCGCTTCTTCGAATTTTGAAAAGAAGAATTGAAGGGATTTTACCGCATCATCGTTGCCGGGCACCGGATATGCGATAAGGTGCGGATCTGCATTTGTATCTACGATTGCCACTGCAGGTATACCCATTTTGTGCGACTCTGTAATTGCGATGACATCGCGCGCGCTATCCGCTACCACCAATACTTTTGGCAGATCCTTTAATTCTTCCACTCCTCCGAATGCGTCCTCCAATTTCTCAATTTCCTTGTGAATTTTGCTCGCTTCTTTTTTCGTATAATGGGAAAATCCGTTCTCTTCACGCTCCTTTTTTAATTCTCTCAAGCGTTTTACACGTACCTTAATGGTGGAAAAATTCGTGAGGAATCCAGGTACCCATTTTTTGATGATGTAGTATTGTCCGCATTTTTCCGCAACCGATTTCACGATATCAAAACTTTGCGGTTTGGTACCGACGAAGAGGATACTCGCACCTTCGGAAGATCGCTGGGCGAGAAAGTCCATGGCGGTTTCAAGCATAGCCGCGGTTTTGGAGAGATCGATAATATGGATCCCTTCGCGTTCGCCGTAGATATAGGCTTTCATGCGTGGATTCCATTTGGTGGTCTTGTGCCCGAAATGCACTGCATTTTCAAGCATCTCCTTGAGGAGATTTTGAGTTGTCATATTCCTTTGGGTTAACACTTCTTACTTTCATCTCCCGGTATTTGCCCTTATGCTCCGCATTTGGTATAGATGACAGATGCATGAATTTCATCTTGGGTGCGGGTGCAACCCCGACAAGTCGGGGTAGGGAGGAATTCGGGATCGAGTACGAAGCTGGATTTAATACGCCTTTTTACAAAGGCGGAGGCATTCTAACATTTTTCTTTTTGATATCAAGTTGAATTTCGGTGCAGATGCTTTAACGTAGGGAAAACATAATGATATGTCATGAATGATGATCTCACCACATTGCGCAAGAAAGTAGAAGATCTCGATCAGAAATTGCTCGCACTTTTGCAGGAGCGCACTCTCAGTGTGAGAAAAATCGGGAAGGTGAAGCAGTCCATGGGTCTGCCTGTTGAGAATCGGGAATTTGAAATGGAAAAATTGGAAAAATACGCTTTGGCGGCCGAGTCCATGGGGGTGAATCCGGAGTTGGTTCAGAATATTTTTGAGGAGATATTTTGGGATTCCAAACAGCAACAGGGGTATTGAGGATCAGCCACTTCCTCTTGACTTATATATGCCATTTCAGAATAATAGGCGGGCTTTTTACCATGTAATGCTCTGCACAATGCAAGTGATACTCACCAAAAATATACCGGGAACGGGATATACGGGAGATGTGAAAAACGTCAAACCCGGTCATTTTCGAAATTATCTCTTGCCGAATGGACTTGCACTGCGCGCAACCAAAGAGGCATCTAAGAAGTATGAAGCGATGAGAGAACAGATCGTGAAGGAGAAGGCCGAATTGGTGGCAAAAGCCGAAGCTACTCTTCGGAAACTTGCAGACATAACCCTAGTATTCAAGGTTAAAGCATCAGAGAAAGGCACATTGTACGGATCGGTGACGGAAGAGGATGTCATTGAGAAATTGAAAGAAGTGGCGAAAATGGAATTGGATCGCAGCGTACTTGCCATCAATGGAGGTCATATCAAGACTGCGGGCGACTTCACCGCGACCGTACGCCTCACCGAAAAGCACAAGGGTGAAATCAAGATAAAAGTCGAAGCTATAGAAGAATAATGTCAAAATTGTTAGGTATAGATCTCGGCACAACTAAAAGTGGCCTCGCACGTAGTGATGAGAGCGGTACTTTGGCGTTTGCGTGGCAGTCGATAGGCGGTTCACTCGAAAAGCAATTGGTGACTCTCACGACACTCATTTTGGAATCCTCCAATGAATTTTCGGAGATTGTATTTGGTCTGCCTTCGCAAGAAGGAGAGTGGAAAAATAAAATTCAAGCCTTCGCGCTTAAATTGAAACATGCATTGCAGGAACACAAACTCGACATACCCTTTGTGTTTGCCAATGAAGACTTTTCCAGTTTCGATGCTCAAAAAAATTTACAAGAGGTGAAATCAACCATGAAGAAAAAAGCCAGGCTCAAATTCGACTCGACATTAGACGATGCCGAGGCCGCTCGCATCATGCTACAAGCGTATATAGACAATCGCTAATCCACCAAGACATCGATACCCGGCAGACCTTTGCCTTCCAGGAATTCGATCATCGCGCCGCCGCCAGTGGAGACGTGAGTATATTCGTCGAAGGAAATACCGAAACGATTTAGCGCGTCCACAGTATCACCGCCACCCACGACCGTGGTGGCATTTTTATTCTGCGCAATTGCGCGTGCGATACGTTGCGTACCCTGCGCAAACGGCGCATGTTCATAGACCCCGACAGGACCGTTCCATACGATAGTCTCCGCATTACGTATGATTTCTTCGCATTTCGCAAGGGTGTTTTTTCCCAGATCGAGAATTCTCATATCTCCCTCTACGTCCTCAACGGGAATATCGAGAGTCTGCGCACTGTCACTTATTTCAGATGCCACCACCACATCAGTCGGAAGTACCACTTCACTTACATGCTCTTCGCATGCCGCCATAATTTCGCGGGCATGTTCCACTTGGTCCACTTCATAAAGAGAGCTGGCAACATTGTTGCCAGTAGCCGCCAAAAACGTATTTGCAATTCCTCCGCCCAATATAAAGGTATCGACCTGATCATAAAAATGTTCGATCATACCGATTTTCGTATCTATTTTCGCACCGCTGACGATCATGACAAAAGGCGCCTTCGGATTTTTCGCTATGCGTGAAAGCATCTCCACCTCGCGTTCGAGCAGAAGTCCCGCCGCAACTTCCTTGCCTTGACCCTTCATCACCTCTGCCACAGTGGTTACGGAACACTCGGCTCGATGACTCACCCCAAACGCATCATTTACAAATACATCTCCATACTCCGCAAGTCTTCCCGCAAATCCTTTATCACATTCTTTTTCTTCTTTATAAAAGCGCGTGTTTTCCAGCATAAAAATTCGTTTTTCCGGGTACTTTGAAAAATCGACATCGGTACACGAATCCACATGCTGAACACCTTCTCCGAGCAACTCACTGAGCCGCTCTGCAACCACCACCGTAGATAATTTCGCCTCAACCCCCTTCGGACGACCGAGATGGCTCATGAGAACCGCGCGGCTAACGCCGCGCGCCAACAATTCTTTCAATGTGGGTAATACTGCCCGGATGCGAGTATCATCTTCGATCACACCCGTTTCTTCATTGAGCGGCACGTTAAAATCCACGCGCATCAGTACACGCTTATCTTTGAGAGTAGTATGTGCAAGAGTCCTGAGAGACATAAGAGAACATTA
>CAYHQD010000087.1:3863-5399 GCA_964358905.1 uncultured Candidatus Peribacteria bacterium | reverse complement strand
AAAAATCCTCAAGGATCAAATCCGGGATGCAACAAAAGCAATTGCAGAAAGAACCGAAGAAAATAATACAACGCGCACATGCAACATCTATGGAAAGCCATACAGTCTTAGCAACGAAACATTGATGAAATTAGGAACTAGAAATATCAGTGATGCATTTTTAAGATCTCAAATGTGGGAAGATATCAAAAAGTTCTTACCTGGTATAGAGAAAAATGACGGCACACCGCTCAATTTGGGAGAATTCTATAAAATATCAGACAATAATCTAATTCCCAATGACGCCGTATGGATAAAGGTTCTTAAGGACAGCTTATCTCCCGATAAGTTACAAATCATAAGTGACTATGAGGCAATGTTCAAAGACTTAAACACAAATGCTGAAATAGACGAATTAAGGGATGAACTTGAGAAAAATATCGAAAAAGCTCGAAAAACTGCAGAAGCAAGGACAGTCGAAGAGAAAAATAAAAGAGGCGAACTCACCGAAGGACAGCAGACGCAATTTGCAGAACTCGCTTCACAATTTGAAACACTCAATGGAAAATATACTGGTTGGAACGAAACTGATGCGAGTAAAAGACTCAATCTGCTCATAGACCATGGATTACTCTCGTTACTCGCGCTTGATAACCTTGAAACCACAAAAGGAATCGGGCCATACAGAAAAGAAATAGTGAAAAGACAGGAGTCGGCAAAAAAAAGCGGAAGAACTCAACTATCGTTTGAAATCACACCATCCGAGGCAGCCGCATTCGCCGCTACGATGAATTACATTGGAAAAAAACTTAACTTATCTCAAGAAGCAACGGATGCATTAATCAAGTTAAGTAGTGGAGACTTTAATACGAGTGATCTGCCCCATATCGAAAAAGCAAATGAGATAAAAAATCTCTTGATACACCTGCGACTATTTGCGGCGGCGGGTCATGTGATCAAGGCTATAAAGAGTGATTTGGAAACCGGAGAGACCTACAAAACGAAAAAAGAAATTTTTGACCACTTTTATACGAACAACAATACACTTGATGAACAATCAAAAGGCTTAAATAGATATACTCAATCCATAGTAGGTACGAGGCTGGACAACGATGAGTTAAAAGTGATGAAAAGTATCTGCTTCCAACCACTTCACGCATTACTCGAAGATGCGATGAAGCAAATGGAAAGAAGAGAAGCGCAAGAAAGGAAAAAATTGGGAGATGAACGTAGGGCGAAGGAGCGAGAAAATGCAGAATTAGAACGTAATATTCAAGCGCAAGTAAAACGAGGAGCAGATGAACTTCAGCGAGAGATAGATGCTGAAAGACTGCAAGCAGAAGTAGCCGCAAGAAGAAAAAAAGAAGCAGCTGAAAAGGAAGTAAATCAAGCCACTATAAAAGCTGAGAATGAAGCATTTGAAAAAGCAGAAAAAAGTGTAAGCGATTACGTAAACGGTATAGACCCGAATACCACCCCGCTCGATTCACTTAAAAAATGGAGTGAACTTTTAACGCAAGCAAATATCGCTACAGACACCTTGCCTGAGGCAAAGAA
>CAYHQD010000087.1:0-3853 GCA_964358905.1 uncultured Candidatus Peribacteria bacterium | reverse complement strand
AAAGAAAACTGCGCTCGAAGAAATACTGGATATCTATATCACAAAAGTCACCTCACTATACCTGAGCAGTATTACAAAAAAATCTCCGGCAGAAATAAGAGCCCAATTAGAAGCTGATAAAATATATGTTGATACCCAGGCAAAGGTGATAGATAAACCCGGAGGAGGAACGATCTCAATACCCGCAAAAAAAGGATATGAACCCAGAAACATCGTTACTCATGCGATCAAAACAATCGGCATCAGTATAAGCGACACCTACCTAAGGACTAATTACACCGGTGAAAAACTCAAGGATCAAAAGGCCTACCTAATCGCAGAATCGTTCGTCAAACCACTTGGCACCACCGCACCTGAAGATCTGACAGATAGCGTCATCGCATCGACCACTGTGGAAACAAAAAAAGACCCATATTCAGTGATTACTGATGATAGAATATTTATGACCGCAAGAAACCAGGCCAGAATAAAAGTAAGAGATAACAATATTCTAGCTTCGAAAGAGTTTTACGAGCAAGCGATGCGGTATGTAGAAGGAAATTACAATCTCGCTGTAGGATCAAACCCTGCAACTGTTGAGGCATATGCGCAAGTAGGAATGGACTATATTCAGACTTTTTTTGAACACGCAAAAAATAAACACGATATACAGTCGTTAAGAACATTAGCAGAAAGACTCATAAAAGTTGCCGACTATGCTAAATCCGGTTCAGCAATTCGAAGATGGAATGAACAACTATTTAAAAAAATCCATGAGATTCAACTGATAAATATCAGTAGAGCACCAGTAATTGGCCCCGGAAAAGAACAAAAAATACGCTTTGCAGAACAAATTGGGGAGCCAAGAGAGCAAGCTATTTTTTCACGCATTGAATTAGCGGTGACTGAAGACACAAAAAAAGAAAAAGCACCATCCACATTTTTTTATGAAGGCGAATATACATTCGGAGGGGCAAAAATAAGTTTCACAGAACAGACAGTACGGGTAGGCAACAATGAAATGCCATTGGAAATAGGTAAAAAATATAATGTGACACAAGAAAATGGTACATCAAAAATCTTAACTATAGATGATATAGGGACCCTTCCTAACGGTTCGACAAGAGTGAATTTCCACTTTGAAAATGAAAATCAAATATTAAAAGTTGTCGGGAAAAATGAATCATTTCTCCATACCATCCCCGGAAACATTATTGTCAAAATACCCGGAGATGGAACAATTAATGTGAAAGAACTAAATGAAAAAATAAATAGCCTCGGAGAAGCGACGATAGAAGAAATAAGTACGGTGGTGACTACCGAGCTTCAAGGAATCGTGGCAGATACCACCCCCAACTCCCCAGCAGAAATTCTCAGCGCAAATCGGTTCCTACTGGAAAATGGAAAAACTAACGATGCGATCACAAAAATAGAAAAAATAGAAGCGAAACTAGGTACAACTATAAGCGAAGAACAAGCTCTCGCACTTGCGGAAATCACGATTGCCATATCAGGGCAATTATATGAAAAACTCGGCGCGAGTTCGCGCGTCACCTACGAGTCCTTCATGGAACAAATGCAAACCGTAGTGGAGTATTTTGAAAAAGGTAAAAATTATTTAGCACGCTCGGGAAGTGTGACAAGTGAACTCGTAAGCAAAGATAATATTCAACAAGTAATAGATGGAAGTCCATTCAACCTTCTAGTCCAGGAAGTTACATTTACCGACTTAGGAAAGGAAAATACGATTAAGAGAGAAGTTGAAGTTGGGAAGCATATAGACCCAACTAACAAAAACATATCCACACACATCGATACGGTCATTGCTGAATTAAATAAGCGAGCATCTAGCAAAGGGAAAAATAAAATCAGCGGACAAATCAAAATGTACGTATTGAGAGACGACACGATCAACGACACAAAAGTAGTTGCCGACACAAATACAATTTCAGTGAAAACAGAACTCGCAGAAGCGGACACTCAAACTTTTCTGAATGCAATGAATAGGATACAGCTCACCGCAGAAAATTATCCTGAAATTGCGGAACTTTACATCATACAAAAGAACAACAAGGACGGTACATCTCAATATGAGATCAGGAAAGATATTCTATCCGGCGCACTACTTCAAAAAACAGGTAGAGAACTCAGTATGAGAAAACCGAACGACTCGGTAGTCAATGAAAGAGCAACGGAAATAGTAAACGGAGTAAAGACAAATATTCTCAGCGATACGACAATTCCACCCTATATTCTCGAAGCGGTAAAACTCGCACAATTCCTTCTAAATAAAGAGAATAGTCAGGCATGGGCTGGTAAGACCTGGTGGGAATTCGAACGATTTGCAATCAAAGAACTGAAGTTTGATATAAAACCGTTCCTTACGGGAATAGAGGAGAAAGCGGAATGCAATGCACTGCGCGCGTGGTACTACAAACTAACGAAGCAAAACATACCTGCCAAAGAACCAACCGATCCGATCGTAGAAAAGCAAAAAACGGTACTTGTGAATTTGCCAAATCTCGATACGTTCGACGCATACGACACAGCCTACCTGCGCGGAACAAAAGCGGTGGACATCTTCAATCATTACAATCCCCTATATACAAGCGGCACATCACGAGCTGAAGTATGGAGCAAGGATGCTGTAAATGCGGGCGGACTCCGAGCCGCATATCATAAAGAGATCACACGGCGAATCAACGCACTAAGCAAAAAAGCGAATGAAATCGGAAATAATCAAAAAGAATTGGTCGAACTCATACGTGAAAAACGCACTGCGATTTCGGATACGAAGAAATTTCCGGACGTATATACATATATAAAAGATATACCGGAAGGTACTGAAAGAGACAGGATGATTACAGTGTTTTTGAAAGCCCGAGGCATAAATGAAAATAGTGAAGAGTACACAGCCGAAGTCTCCGAGTGGCTGGAAATCACAATAAAGGATGAGGAAATCATGACCGCGGTGAACGAAAGCGCCGCAGGCGAAGATGCAACAAAACAGCTCGCAAATCTATCAGCGAAAACTCCCGATACGATCGCATTGCAACTCGTAAACAGCCTTTCGGGAAAATCAATCGCATTGCCACAGGATACAAGAGAATTCCTGCTGATAGATGAAGAAAAAGTAAAAACGAAATTAACTGAAGATACGAGCTTTCGTAATGAGGTGCTCACCACTCGTGTAACACCTATATATGATAAGATAAAAATTGACCTCATGAATGAGACTCCCGCAGGAAGAGAAAAACTCGCTGAAGTGGAGAAACAAAGAAAAATCGCCGCATTCAAAGAACGACTCACGCACATAAAAGACGATTTCGCGGAAGGAACCGAATTTGCGAAAATATTTACGGTTTCGGAAGAGAATGACCAAACACGCCAAGAATGGGTGAAAGCAGGCCCAAACTACGACAGCGATAAATTCATCACGTGGTATTTGGAAAAAATCGGAGTTGAGAAGGCAACGGCGGATGCAGTATTCAAAGATGGACAGTCAAGAGTGGAAAACCTACCGGCAAAAATATATATTCGCGATACCGTACTCGGACTCACCCATATCAGAACCACCCTCCTCTACGACTTCGTGATGACACAGGAGAAAGTGAAAAATGATTTGGAAAATGCAAAAGAAAAACAAATCATTGAATGGCTCGATCCGAATAGTCAAACATACCCGGAGGCTCTGAACGTAGAATCATACCTTGCATGGGCGAATAAAGAATATTTCAGAACCGATCAAAGGACGGAAATTTTACCGAATGCTAACACATACAAAATCGAAAGAAATGAACGCGTAGAAAAAATTAAAGCATTCCTTATTACACATATAAAAAAAGAAACTGCGGAAAAAGCCGCGAGCGCGCCA
>CAYHQD010000086.1:0-5404 GCA_964358905.1 uncultured Candidatus Peribacteria bacterium | reverse complement strand
CTACATCCCCATCCCTTTTTCCCTAAGGTGCACTTGAGATTCGTGAAACTTCGTACATGATCTTTACGTATCGTGTTAATTATGATAGCATAATACGATTTGTTCATTGAAAAATAGCGACGCTCGGAAAAGACTTGGGCTCAAGAAAAGCGCGCGAAGCGCGCTTGGTCCCAGCTCCTTCCTGAGCTTCCCTTCATCCCCTCACCGGGCCTTTCGTGTGTTACAAGGATGCGGGAAGTCTCAGGAGGAAGGCACTTTAGTGCCTGCTTCTATAAAAGGTATGTCGAACTTATATCTTCTGTAGATTATATCTGCCTTGATCATCGATGGCGATAAGTTTCACGCGTACTTTGTCACCAAGCTTCACGACATCTTCCACACGGTTGACGCGTTCTTTTGAGAGCTTGGAAATATGTACCAGTCCATCTTGACCGGGAACCATTTCAACGAATGCGCCAAAATCCATAATACGTACCACTTTTCCTTCGAATTCATCTCCCACTTTCGGTTTGTATGTGATCTGCTTGATACGCTCGATCGCCTTGTTTCCGCTTTCTTGATCCGGAGCGGTGATGACGACAGAGCCGTCGTCTTCAATATTTATCTCTACGCCAAATTCTTTTGTCATACCCTGAATCGTCTCTCCTCCTCTTCCGATCACTTTTGCAATATCCTCCACGTCCACCTTCAAATTCATGATAAGTGGCGCGTATTTGCTTAAGTGTGCACGAGGTTCCGCAATCGCTTTTTCCATCTCACTCCAGATATATGCCTGTCCCGCCTTCGCCTGGAGTAAAGCTTCTTGCAGAAGCGATAATTTCAAACCTCTGATCTTGATATCGAGCTGAAGGGCGGTAATACCTTTGCCGGTACCTGCCACTTTGAAATCCATATCGCCGAGGAAGTCTTCTTGCGCCTGGATATCGGAGAGAATTTTGTACTCGCCTTTTTCTTCATCCATGATAAGACCCATTGCGATACCCACTACCGGAGAAGTTATCGGTACGCCCGCATCCATGAGGGCAAGAGTCGAACCACATACGGAAGCCATAGAACTTGATCCATTGCAGGTGAGAGTTTCAGACACAAGCAACATTGTATACGGGAATTTTTCAGCGGGAGGAAGCACTGGCACGAGTGCCTTTTCGGCAAGCATACCGTGACCGATTTCGCGGCGACCAGGAGAACGAAGCCCCTTCGCCTCACCTACGGAGAACGGAGGGAAATTATAAAAATGCATGTATGTTTTCTCGTACTCCGTATCCATCTCATCTATCATCTGCGCATCTGATGGACCACCCAAGGTGACAACCGTCATCACCTGTGTCGCACCGCGATTGAATAGACCCGAACCGTGTGTACGAGGGAGCACACCGACTTCGGCACTCACCGTACGAACTTCATCGAGCTTTCTTCCATCCAAACGACGTGAAGTTTTCAACACACCGGCACGCATTTTACCTCGCACAAAATATTCAAGCGCTTCTTTGATATCGGCATCTTTCCATGAATTTTCGATGCGAGTACGCTCAGTAGAGAAACTCTCCAATACGTGAGTTTGGATCACCTTCTTCGCCGCCGCAAATTCTTTTTTATCACCTACGTATAATGTCTCCACCATATCGTCAGTCACGATGCCCTTCACAGCCTCAATCACTTCCTGAGGAACCTTGTACTCGGCGTATTCAAGTGGCTTAGGCGCATCACACTCTTTCACAAACTCCATCTGTATGGCACAAAGCTGTTTGATATGCGTATGTGCGAATTCGAGCGCCACAATAATATCTTCGGGCGATAGTTCTTTCGCACCGCATTCCACCATAGTCACCGCATCCGCCGTACCCGCCACGATCAACTCTATATCACCTTCCTCGAGCTGTTTATAACTTGGATTGATGATCAACGCACCATTCACCCTTCCCACTCTCACTCCAGCAACCGGCCCTTCAAATGGGAAACCTCCGAGGAGGAGCGCGGATGATACACCGGTCATTGCGAGCGGTCCCGCATTATTTTCCGTATCGGTCGAGAGCATGGTAATCATGACTTGCACCGCGCTCCTCATGCCTTTCGGAAACATCGGTCGCATCGGACGATCAATCAATCGGGAGGTAAGGATAGCCGTCTCGGACGGACGACCTTCTCTCTTTATAAAGCGTGAGCCTTTGATTTTTCCGGATGCATAAAATTTATCCAAAAAATCCACGGTAAGCGGAAAGAAATCCGCATCGGTTGCATCTCCGATAGTTGCCGTGGCAAGTAACATTTGATCACCGTGTGTTACGGTAACCGCACCGGTCGCAAGATGTGCGAGTTTTCCGGTTTCAAGGATGAGAGGTTTGCCTGCAAACTCTCTCTCCAAACGAACGTATTTTCTCATTTTCAAATGGTGTTACAATGGTTAATTATCGCCACCCCTTAGAACGTCTCGTAAGTAATAAATAGGGAAGCTGTGCTTACTACTTTCTCAGTCCGAGTTCTTCGATCAACTCGTTATATACCTCTATCTTCTTACTCTTTAAGTAGTCGAGATGTTTTCTTCTCTTGCCTACCATCGTAAGGAGACCTTTCTTGGAATGAAGATCATTCGGATGATCCTTGAGATGCCCTTGCAGACTGTTGATACGATGAGTGAGAATCGCCACTTGTACCTGCGCGGAACCGGTATCTTTCTGGTGAAGCGCATGCTTCTGAATTACCGCTTTTTTGCCCGCGGGAGACTTCGCGGCGCGCTTTCGCGGAGACATTTTCGGTGCCGCCTTTGCAGCGACTTTTGCCGCTTTTGCAGTTGCCTTTGCAGCGACTTTTGCCGCTTTTGCAGTTGCCTTTGCGGCCGCTTTCACAACTTTTTTAGCCTTAGCTTTTGGAGCAGTTTTTTTCGCGCTCTTTACCGGACTTTTTGCGGCCTTTTTCACCGCTTTTTTCGCTACCTTTTTTGCTTTCTTTTTCTCTGCCATGTAAGGAAATAAAGATTAAAATGCGAGTGGAATTCTATCAGATCAGATCTGGATATACAAGAGATAAGGGAAAATAACCTTGATTATAAAGTGCACTCGCTGACGCTCGCGCATAGTCAAATCCACCTCTTGAGTTTGAAAAATGCAATCATGACAACAATAACCGCAACCATTGATGCGGAAATATAGAAATATGCCATAGGATTGGCTCCAAAATCGAGAGGGAAAATCACGTTCATACCAAAGAAACCGGTAATTGCGGTAAGTGGTAGCATCACCACGGAAAAGAAGGTCAGAATTTTAATGACATTGCTCGTCGCGTGTGAAATCACCGATTCATTTGTACTCTGAAGAAGCTCAATCACTTCTTTCTCATTGGCAAGCATCGCCCATATCTTCTCCACCTTGTCCACGACGTCATCGAAGTAGATTTCCAAACCTTCGGGGATGAATTTGTCGTTTTTATATTCCAGCTGTGGGATCACCGTACGCAGTGGCCCGATGACACGCTCGAAGGTGATGATGTCCTTTTTCAAGTGAAGAATATCGCGTAGCATATCGCGTTGGCCGCCACCGAGATTGAAGACATCGTGTTCAAGAGTCATAATGCGCTGTTCCACCTTCTCCATCATTGGAAATTGATCGTCAAACAGTTTATTCAGCAGTTCATACAATAAAAATCCCATACCTTTACTCATCATTTCCTTCCTTAGTTTCAAATTTTTCTTCAAATGATTAACCATTTCTTTTAACTGCGGGAGATTACCGTCGTGAAGAGTGATAAAAAATTGCGTGCTCAAGAAAATATTCAGCGCCTCCACTTTTACCCTTCCAGTTTTTTTATCCGCATACGGAAAATGCAAAACGAGAAATATGTAAGAATCGTAATCGTCAATTTTCGAACGCTGGGTCTCGGACAATACATCCTCCACATCGAGCTCATGGAACTTGTATTTTTTGGCTAACTCGCTGATCATTTCCGCATCAGGCTCCACCACATCTATCCACGTATAAGGAGCAAATTGGATTTTTTCTTGGATAGGTGTCATGCATGTCGGTCTTAGACTTTCTTTACACAAATCGGCGATCTCGTATATAATAGCGCAGTCTTGGACTTAATACAAAAACAAAATTTCTCCGAATGCGATATAGACAAATCATCAATGATGCGTGGCTTTTCACCCGCTCCGAGAGAAGATTGGTAAAATGGTATGCGTTTTTTCCTTCACTCCTTGCCACCATTGCGGGCATCGCGTACCTCATATATCAATACATGGCGTTCGTCACGTCGGACGTATTTGCCAATGAGCACATCACAAGTTTTCTCTATCAAGTGGTTTCCGCATATGTGGGACTTTTCGATACGTCCACGCGAGTGGGTGTCATCGTCACCATACTCCTCATCATCGCCATCGCTCTGCATTTTTTCGTACCCGTATTCGCCCAGGGATCTCTGATAGAATTCACCTCGCGTTTCAAAAGCGGTGAAAAAGTTGAACTCGGGCGTGGAGTTGGTTTCGGATTACTGAATTTTCTTCCGCTCTTCGAATACAGTTTGGTGGTGCGAAGTTTTACGATCACCAGCGTACTTGGCGAGGCGATGTTTATTCTGCGCAATTTCGGATGGGGTTGGCTCAAGGCACTTCTCGTTCCCTTGATACTCATGCTTGCCGTCAGCATGCTCCTCACGCTTTTCTTCACCTACACCGAGTACTTCATCGTGATAGATAAAAAGAAAGTATTTGCTTCTATGAAGGCGAGTACCATTCTGGTCATCAAACATTGGCAACATACCTTCTTCATTTTGATTCTCATGGCCATCATCGGCATACGTATTATTATCAACGTTTTGATCGTGATCCTCATCCCCGGCGTCATCATCGGTATTTCTGCGCTCTTCGTATACAGCGCGGCATTGATGAAAGTCGGCGTGGTAATCGGTGGCATCGTCGGCCTTTTCGCCCTCTACATAGCATCCTATTTCAACGCCGTACTCGACGTATGGGCAAAAGCCGTCTGGGTATTCTCATTTCTCGAACTCACCCTCAGTAAAGAAAAAGACGCGCGCGGCAATGTCATCACGGGAGCGGAGGCTCTCGCGAGGGAAGATGCGGCGCTGACTTAGCACTCCATTCTTTTTCAAATACATCGAGTAATGGGGCAGTGAAACTGAAGCCGTTGCAGGTCATTTGGAATCCGTTTGCTTCATTTTCAACGGCATTGAAATGGCACATCAGTTCGTCCGTCATATACAGCAGGATAAATTCTTTGAATACATGTTCGTTACTCCGCTCTTTTATAAGAAAAGAAAGTTGTGGATGAGAGGAGAGTGTAGTCGGCAACAAGTCATAACCGCTCTCAACTATCACACGTGCTTTCAAATCCGGTTGGCACGAGAGCAGTGAAAGGAGCAATGTAAAATACTGCGGACAAAATGAGAGAATTCG
>CAYHQD010000085.1:0-5482 GCA_964358905.1 uncultured Candidatus Peribacteria bacterium | reverse complement strand
TACAAATCCGCACATCAAAAAATCGTTCCGGGTTACCGAACATGACAAGCCTCAAAGCGCGATGGATAAGAAATACCATCTCACCAATGTACCGTTGAAGTCGGCTGGTATGTTTGTGGCCATCATGACCCTGGTAATGAATACGAGCGGAGCTCTGCGAAAGCTGATTATGAACAGGGATCCCGCCGGTGCTCTGGAGTATATCACCACTCACCCTTATGGCCCTATGGCCGCAGTTGCGATCGCCGGATTGGGAAGGGCGCTCAAATACAGTGAACGCCCACTGAGCGAAGCAGTGGTACCTCAGCGTAGTCCACGTATGATGACTCTCATCCAAAATGGAGTGAGTAAAAAAACAATCCAGCGTATGAAACATGAAGAATGTTTTGAGTCGGTGAATCGATCTCTTGGATCACTTTCGCAAGACCAACTTCTTGAACTCAAAAACAAGGATATCAGCGAGGCAATGCCGGAAGTGGCGCAGGTGCTATCTGCACGCGGTGAACTCCCTCTTACCGAAGGTGGAAGGCGCGCACTTACGGGTGAGATGATAGAACTGTGGAGAAACCTCAAAGTGTGGGGTTATACGGATTATGCTTCATCTTACGTATTTTTTGCCAACGCCCTCAAAGATTACGACAGGACAAAAAAAGTTATAGAAAGTGAGAAAAAAGATCGTGCCGAAGAAGAACAATCTACATAAACCATGATACACATACTTACCGTACAAAAAGGCCTGAAGTTCATGCAAATCCTGCTCGAAGGGATAAAAAATCACCCAGTGCTCGGGACGATGTTTGTGCAGATGCAACAACCGTGGTTTCATCTCGAGACCGAAGCGTTTGAATACAGAAGCAGGCATTTCCCATGGTTTATGCATGAACTCTACCGTACCAATCTTGAACTGCCGGATGAATTTGCTCAGTACACCGATAATGAGATGTTGCTTACGCTTGTCCATGATTTCGTGCGGGAAGAAAAACTTCGCGGTGTGGTAAACGAGGTGATAGAAACACCCGAAAAGTATCCGAGAGACCACTTGCTTCTCTGTTTTAAACTATTCTCAAAAATAGAGGAAAAGCTGATCGCGGATATCGCGGCGAAAAAAGGCCTGGTGCTTACCAAGCCGGCAACGCTCGTATACGATAAAAATGGTGAACTCGACGTAGTGACCGCCGATGATCTGAAAGATAAAAAAGCGACCGATAGTCTTAATACCTTTAATGAGTTTGCGGCGGGAAATGTTAAAGACACTCGTCTTTTGCTCAAACGAAAAGGCGAAATGGAGACGATTGATTTCCTGCGAGAACGCGGCTTCGCAATCAAGGACGTGGGTCCGGCGGCGGATGAAACTCTCCATGGGATGACAGCCATTCGCGCATTAAACACCGCCACCGACACGCATATATCCATGTACGTGGATGAGGATGGAGTGCCCGCATATATCACCGACCTCGAAGGCACTGGCCACGAAGTGGTCAGTCTCCCCTCTTCCTCCCCCTCCCCACTGGATTCCACCCAAATCCTCCGCACAATAGACAAAACCAACTGGCGTCAGGATGTCTCGATAAATGTACTTAAATCATATCAGATTTCCGAGGTGATTGAGCAAAGAGCTACGGAAGACGCGGTTACGCGCGGCCAAGAAAAACCGGACGTGGTTAATATACCTTTCTCTCGGCAGGCGCAGTTTACAAAAGATACAGGGAATCATGCCATTGCAGGAGAAGCGGTTGAACCTCAAAAAAAAGAAATCAATGTCACGCAGAGAGTGCCGTTCAAAAGAGGCAAAACCACGCATGCAAAACCTGCCGAAACAGTACCTTACATAGAAGCCGAAGAAATGAAGCAAAAAGCCCCTATCATTCAAGATGTGTTGAAAGGAGGTATGGGCTCTATGAGAGCGACCGAACATGTGCTGGAAGAACGCGGAGGTCAAAGAAAAGAGCAAACTGCTATGAAAGAAAGACCGAATGATAAAAGCAGAAAAGCGAAGATGGAGAAACTTGCTCGCGCACGCAGTCCCAAGGGTAATGTGAATGTGCATAATGCGAAAAAGCACCACTCGACTTTCGCCGAAAGCGCATTAAAGGGCACGGCCATCGCTACCGCACTCGGAACTACCGGCATTCTCGCTACAAGTTTCTTCTTCGTTTAACCAATTTAATTTCATGTTTAACTTCCTGAGAAAATCAGCAAAAAAACTGCTAGCGCTGAGAACGGCGAGCAAAGCGAGGCGGCACCCTCTCACGAATCTAGCGAAGCGGACTCTCCCTTGTGGCAGTCTGTCAGTGCTTATTTTCGTGCTTGGAATTTCTCTACCTCACACCGCCTATGCCGCAGAAGGGGATTTCCAGTCATTTTTGCAGACTTGGGGATCGTTTCTTGCATTGATCGGCTCGCTTCTCAACGTCATTATATGGGTGGTGCTCGGCTTTATCACCGACTTGCTCGCAAATGATTTCATTTTCGGTAACGGCATGGAAAACATGCTCCTTGCTATATGGCAGGTGGTGAGAAATTTTGTAAATCTGGCTTTCGTGTTTGCGCTTCTGGTGGTCGCATTTTACAACATTGTTTCAATCGATCCGGATAAGATCCCACTTAAGAAGTCGCTCGGCAAAATCGCCATTGCGCTCATACTTGTCAATTTTTCTTATTTTGGTGCGAAAGTGGTACTCGATGTGGCAAACATCCTCACGACTGCGGTTTTCGCCATACCGCGTGATATCATAAACGAAACAGGTATGGGTACCGCGGACGATGATCTGAACGCGATTTGTTACAAGCGCGTATTCTTGGATGAAACGGGTACCGACGCGGCAACTCCGGAAGAAAGTGTGGCCGCGACAGATGAATTTCTTGAGCAAAACAATCTTTTTGGAACAATACAGGCGGAGCCGGGTTCCGGCAGAAATTTCGTGGTGCTTCCCACAAAATGTTTCATTCCCAATCTGGTGAAAGTGCAACTGTATAAACAGGGCGAGGCCCTTGCCGATGGAGTTTCCGTAGCGGAATTCGATAAGATGAAAGTGCTTTTGTATTATCATGAAACACCGGATAAACAGCCGGATGACCAGGGCTACAAGGCACCGCTCGATCTTAACGCACTTGAAACTCAGCTGAAAAGCGGCGGCATAAGTGTGGAAGATTTTAATCAGCAGATAGACGCGGCAAAGTTGACAAAAGAGAAGTTTAATAAAGGCACCATCATCATGGTGATCGCAAAGACCATGTTTGATTTAAATAAACTTTCCGAAGTAAGCGCCGCCTCGGGAGATGGTTTCCTCGGACTCACCATAAGCGGTATCGTCAATCTGATCATGCTTCTGGTGTATGGCGTCATGTTCGTGGCGATGTTCTTGATTCTGCTATTTCGAGTCGTCTATCTCTGGATCTGTATCGCTTTTTCACCGCTCGTCGCGCTCATGTTTGTATTCAAGGACTTCGGGATTGAACTCGGAGAATTCGATATTCAGAAAATTTTTCTTCAATACGCGTTCGTGCCGGTGAAGATGGGTGTGGCTCTCTCCGTCGGAGTGCTTATGGTGTTCAAGGCGAATCAGGCACTCGTCTCCGGAAAAAACGATACGGAACTGGGCGAACTCGCACTGGACAAAGCCACGTATGATATACCTATCGATACGATCTTTTCCGATGACCTCAGTATTCAAAAATTGATGTGGCAGATCGCCACTGTGGCCGTGGTATGGATTGCGATCAAGTGGTCTATGAAGGATCTTTCCGGTCCGGTCAACGGTCTCGTGGAAGGCATCACCGGCTACGTGGATTCCATCGCCGGCCTTGCCGCCAAAGTACCATTGGTACTTCCTATCGCTCCATTCTCGGAGGTGAAGGGAGAGGAAAGCTGGTTACCGAAAAATGTCGGACAACTTATTAATTTCCCTCATATGTTGGGCAATGCGTTACAAACTAAAATTGATATGGCGGGTCGGGGAGGCTCAATCGCCGATGCGGTGGCAATTAAAGAGATGCTTGATCGTGTCAATGAAAAAGATAAGACGGGTGGTAAGGATATTTTGAAAGATCTTGTCAAGAATGATACCTACATGCAGACGGTATACAATGACGTCAATTTGCGCCAGCAATTCGCGGAAAAGTTGAAGGTCGCCGGTGTGGTGACGGAGAATCAATATGAAACTTTCATGGGATCCGGAAAAACAGAGAAGGGATTTGGCGAAATGTTAAAGAGTGCTTCAAAGGATTCTACAAAGGAACCATTTGTCAAAGAAGTCTTCGGTGCAAAAAATGATGGAGATGTGGAAGAACTGCTTGAAAAGTGGAAACAGGGTGAATCTGCAGGTGACGAAGAGTCATCTGCCGCGTCTGCCGCCACACCTACTCCAGATGGAGTAAGTGCTTTATCCGGTCTTTCTGGTGCGGCTAAAACTAAACTTACCAATGATAATATTAACACGGTTGCACAGTTGAAAGCGCTCAGCGATGGTGACCTTAAAAATAAGTATAAACTTTCTCAAACGGAAGTGAATTATGTCAAATCGCTAAGCTCACCATCAGCGTCACCGCCACCAGCACAGCCACCAGCATCACAGCCGCCGTTAACATCCTCACAACTCCCATGACACAAAATATTTCACAAAATGTAGAGCGCGCACCGGATCGACTATCCAGGCAAGAGATCGATGCCTTGCTCGATAATCGCTCACTGCGACTGACACTGCTCCAACAAAAAATGGATGAGCTGTCTGCGGTGAAAGATAATTTCGAGGAACGTATGAAGGTGATGCGTGAAACACGCGAAACCGTTGCGGACTTTCTTCGCGATATGTCGGAAGGAGGAAAGGCACATGCCAAAATTGCGGAAACGGAGGATCTTATCGCCGCACTCGAAATCCAAATCCAAAAAGAAGAAGGTGATCAGGCGCTCGAACGTTTCAAAACGAATTTTGAGCAAAGCCTCCATGAGATTCTGGAGGTGAAAGCCTCAATGGTAAAAAAATCCCTGGAACAATTTATCGACGACGCTCCCGGTTATCTGGAACGTATGTATGGCATAAAAGGCGGTGAAGAGATATATGCGGAGGCGAGAAAAGTCCTTCCGCAGATCAAGCCTGAAAATATCGGAGATTATGAAAAACAGCTCGAAGGTTTGCGTGCGGAAATGCAAGAGGTAGAAGCGGCGAGTGAGGATACCAGGAGCAAGAGATTATCTCAAGAAATGAAGGAAATCATGCATCTGCGTATCGTGCTCAGAAGGGCATTGCCGCGTATTCAAACCTTGGTGGAAGATGGAAATCCCAATCCGGCATCACTGACGAATACTCTGCTCTCGCAATACATTGAGCGTGCGACTGTGGAAGATGTGGAAGGCCTGAGTCGCCTCGAAGGAATTTTACCCGGAGGTCCGATAGAAGACCTCTATAGTTTAATGGATAAGTGGCGTAATGGAGAAGAGGAGGGAGTGAACATACTTCACGATATCGAATTCTTTGATGAATCG
>CAYHQD010000084.1:0-5487 GCA_964358905.1 uncultured Candidatus Peribacteria bacterium | reverse complement strand
CACCTCAAATTCCACCACAAGCATGCGAACAAGTATACACACGTTGCAGTGCTGGGTTTTACCGACTGGCATCCCGACATTGAGATAAATGATTTCATGAAATGGCTCACGAACGGTTCATGCGTGCTTGGTAAATTCGGTGGACACCAATTCGCATACGAGAAACTGGGAGGGAGCCCGCAGGGCAAAGATTCATTTGGAAAGAGGATCTCCATGGGTCATACTCTCGAAGCCACATATCATTTTTTCTATACCTCCAATATTTCTCTTTCACGCGCACTGCTTCTCAAAGAAGGATTTGACCCCGTATTCAAAGGCTACGGCTGGGAGGACATAGAACTCGGTCACCGACTCACGACGAAACATAATCTGAGTATTTTATACAATCCATATGCGGTTGGGTGGCATAAGCATATCATTACCGAGGAAAGTCTTGCGGGTCGTATGAGAAGTATCGCGCAGTCAAGCTACCACAAGCCTTCGGTGACAAAAAAAATCATTTTTAGGGTAATTTCATGCACATTCGTTTTGCAGATGTTGGAGTTCTTGAGTAGAATGAACGGGAACGCAAAAAATTATTATTACTACGCGCTGTCAAAAAAATATTATCTGGAAGGATTATGAAATTTACAAAAATCTTCAAAAAAGGAATGGCCGTTTTACTACTTCTGACACTACTTTTCAGTCTCAGCGGCTGCCGTACAAAAGAACTACCAAAAGCGAAACGCGGAGAATTCACGGGAACGGAACTCACAGTCTACAACGTATTCGACAATGAGGATGTGTTTATGCCGATGCTCCAGGCATTCAAGGCGGAGTACGGAGCGATCCAAGTCAACTATCGGAAATTCAACAATATAGAAGAATACCGCGAGGTGATTCTCAACGAACTGGCTGAAGGCGAGGGTCCCGACATTTTTTTCATGCATAATTCATGGTTTTATCAGGATCATAAAAAACTGCTTCCCGCACCGAAAGGAGTTACCGTACAGGCGTTCAAAGAGACCTATGTGGACGTAGTGGCGAATGATGTGATTATGAAGGACGATACGGGTGTGGAGAACATTTATAGTTTCCCGTTATATGTAGACACTCTTGCGCTTTACTACAATCGCGCACACTTCAATGACAAAATCCCCGAGCGTGGAACTCCGGCGAAGACATGGGCAGCGCTCGAAGAAGATGTCTTCAAGTTAAAGAAGGAAGATAATAGTTTCGAGCGCTTCAAAGTCGCGGGCATTTCCCTAGGGAGGGCGGATAATATTCTGAGAGGGGTGGATATACTTCTGGCGATTATGCTTCAGCACGGTACACAATTTTATGATGAGAATTTTAGGAAAGCTATTTTCGCGGAATCACAGGGTGTGTCGAGCATAGGACTGCCTCGCAATCCCGCACTCGACGCGGTGGAATTCTATACCAGCTTCGGTCTGCCCACACATCGCAACTACACCTGGAATTCATTTTTAAGTAATGTGGATACTTCGGAAAAGGAAATCGAAACCTTCGTCCGTGGAAAAGTGAGCATGATCTTCGGATATTCTTACCTGTATGAAGAAATTGCACGACAAACGGAAATCATGGCAAAAAAATATCCGAATATTATCGAAATGAGTGATGTATCGGTAGCGGAAATCCCTCAGGTGTACGATCCGGATACAACGGTAGGCGAGAGTGCCACTCTCGCATCGTACTTTGCTCCGGTCGTGGCGCGCACGACGGAAAATCCCGAGGCCGCATGGGCGCTTATCAGCTTTATCACCAACCAAGATAATTCTCGCTACTATCACGACAAGACCCACCGTCCGACGGCGCGCCGCGACCTCATCGCCGAACAGTCGGAGGATCCCATATACGGAGTATTTGCCGCACAAGTAGGCTATGCAAAGACCATCCCGATGGTACATCCAGAAAAATACGAACTGATTTTTAGTGATCTCGTTAACCAAATCATAGCTACCGTACCTCCCAAAACCGCGCTCAAAGTAGCCCAAGATCGTATCAATTCGTTGATCCCGATAGATGGACTTTTCCCTGTCAATCCCGAGGCTGTGAACGCACAGTAGGTTAGCTCTTCACCTCAATGATAACTCGTCAAACTATTACCAACTTGTTCGATATACGCTCTCTGCAAAGTTGGATGAAATTGGTTTTTGCGCTCGCCTTCATCACGACTTTTTTTCAGATAAATCTGCTCGTATTTCAAGACACTCTCTGGGGCGGACATTTCAATCCTTACACTTCGCTTCAGTGGTATATAGCGGATTTTTTCTTTTTCGCATGCTTATTTCTGTACGGCTTGCACATATTGCACAATTCAAAACGAGTCTTCGTCGCCTTCTCTAATTCTTACGTGAAGTTGATTGTTTTCGGCATGCTTTTTTTCGTCACCCTGTCATATTTTTTTAGCATTCGCACAAGCGTGACATTTATCTGGATTATCCAAATCATCAAATTGCTCGTCGTCTATTTTCTGACCATCAACAGAGTCCTCTCGGAAAAAACCATCCTCCATCTATTCATCGCCTCTCTCATTTTCCAAACCCTCATAGCCATCATCCAATTTGCCCTCCAATCATCCATCGGGCTCTCCCTTCTCGGTGAGTCGCGCTTAAGCCCCGAAACCCTCAACGTCGCGAAACTCTCGCTCGGCGGATTCAAAATCCTACGTGCATACGGGACTCAAACTCACGCAAATATCCTCGGTGGGCTTCTCAGTCTGGGCATCATCTCAACCATCTATCTTTACATCACGGAAGAGGTGAGAAAACGCACCGCAGTTTCACTACTTATCATCCTGGGGCTCGGTTTGTTCCTGAGTTTTTCTCGCAGTGCATGGCTTGCCACGGCTGTATCCATCACACTTTTCCTTGCATTCAGAAAATACAAAATCGAATATGCCCGCATACAAAAAATCATTGCAGGCATCCTCATCACAATTCTCCTTTCCACCATCACCGGACTTTTGCCATTTGTGTGGTATCGCTATTTATCTTCCACTTCAGCGGGAGAACGTGTAAATCAGGTCTATTCAAGTGCGCATATGATGCTTGAAAACCCATTTGGGGTAGGTATGGGTAATTTCACCAACGCCGCCGATCTCTACAGCAATGTAAAACTCATGCCCTGGGAATTCGAACCGGTTCATAATGTCTATTTACTCATCGGTACTGAACTCGGCGTACTCGCCATGGCCATCGCTCTTTTTTTCACTGCACAACTTTTTTTACGGCTCTTTTCATCACTGAAAGAAGTACAAGGAAAATATAAATGCCTCCCCGTATATTTCGGTATCATCGCCTTCAGCCATGTCTTCATTCTTATGAACTTCGACCATTATTTCTACACCTCCTTCACCGCACGTACAATTCTCATCGTCTTCTTCGGTATCCTTACAAATCTTCTGAGACAAACGAGCGAAAGCGGACTCACTCTGGAGAATCGAAATACGTGCGGCTAACGCCGCATGCCATTCCAAAAATCCTCAAAATTGACTTTTTTCTTTCCCTCCCATTGCAACTCAGTCAAGCGTAGGGCTCCTTCTTTGCATTGGACATAGAGTCCCTCATCTTTCACAAATTTAAAACTCGCAGGCAGTCCTTCAAAAGACGATCCTAATTTCATGGCATGCAGTAATACTTTTTTACCTGCAAGATTCGTCCACACCCCAGGCCATTCCTTGTACGCACGATATAAATTATAAATTTCCTGAGCGGTCATCTTTGTAAAATCCACTCGGCCATCCTCCTTCGTCATCTTGGTACAGTAACTCGCGTCTGATTCAGTCTGCTTTTTCGGTGTTACTAGTCCGGCAAAGTCATCTTTCAGCGTCACCACCAAAAGCTTCGATCCAATCCGAGAGGCATTTGCGTACACCTCCGTAAACGTATCATCTGGCAAAATAGATAATGGGGCCGTGGCCAAAAGATCACCATGATCCAATCCTTCCACCATACGCTGAATCGTCACACCAGTCTCACTGTCACCCTGTTTTAATGCCTCCTGCATGGGTGACGCACCGCGATACTTCGGTAAAAGCGACACATGCAAATTCACGGATCCGCGCATGGGAGTATTCAACAGAGACTTAGGCATGATCTGACCATATGCCACCACGACACTATAGTCCGCACCGAAGGCGCGTATTTTTCCTTCCAACTCTTCCACTGTCGCAGGATCTCGCAGGGTACGCGGCTCATATACGGGGATGCCATGAGAAAGCGCCAGCTCTTTTACCGGCGAAGGGGTCATTACTTGTGACCTGCCCACTGGCTTATCCGGTTGTGTCACGACCGCACACACTTCAAAAGAATCATCGTCGAGAATGGATGAAAGACATTGCTTCGCAATTGGGGGCGTGCCCCAAAAAATAAGTTTTATTTTCGAGCCGTCTTTGGTAGAGTGCATAGGGTCTTTTGATCGCACGTACTTTATCATAACACAGATAAAAAATGGTAGACAGAATGTCAAAGGTGGATAGTGTGATATTGAGAGCCCTCATGACCATCGTTGTGGGTGAATACGCGCATCCGTCATTCGGACTCATCAGTGTCAACCGCGTACATACGAGCAGGGATCTGCATAACTGTACGGTGTATGTCTCCTCGACCGAATCCAAAGACGAACTTACGAAATATCTAAATCGGAAAGCCGGCATGATTCAACATGAATTGGGGGAGGCCGTACTTCTCAGACATATTCCCAAACTCTACTTCAAGTTTGACGATACGGGAGAGTATCTCACACGTCTTAATACCTTGATAGAAACAGTGGATCCGGAAAAAGAAGACCAAAAATAATACGCCCATGAAATTTCTCGCCGCCACACTCACACAATTACTCAAAATCATTTTTTATGCGTCGTTTGTGGTGGGTGCGGTGATCATTGCTGTTCTGCACACGTATGGCAATGAAACGTACTATGCCGATCATCTCGCAAAAAAATTGGTGCAACTCCAAGGACAATACGTGGAGTATGGAGTCAAATCGTATCTTTCTCAACAAGGAGAACTCAGCTCTGAAATGGTGGCATCACTCCCGATCGCGGAGACCGTAAATTCAGTCATTACGGAAGAACGTATCGCGGCGGCATTTCACAGTATATTTGAAAGTCTGCGTCGCTACACCGGAGACACCTTATATATAGATCTTAACTTTCTCAAAGATGGTGAAGAGACACTTGCGCGCGAAATTGCTCAAATCATCAGTACTTCCATGCCGGCAATTCCCTCGTCCATCAACTCCGCACAGTTACAAAACGAAATCGAACGAAATCTGCGCGCGCAAATCTTCTCAAATCTCCCTCCAGAGCTGGAAATTACCGTCCAAAACGCGCAGATAGATCATATCATACGACTCGTCCAACTCGGCATCACCCATAGAAAAGGTATAGAAACGGGCATCGTGCTGGTGTGGGCGGTCATACTTCTCGGTATCGCAGGACTCAACCTCCATCCTTCATATCTCAGTGTACGAAAAGTCGCGCTC
>CAYHQD010000083.1:0-5584 GCA_964358905.1 uncultured Candidatus Peribacteria bacterium | reverse complement strand
ACCAACAAAGAAGTGGAAAGCAAAGCATACTTAAGAGAAGGGAGGGGGCATTCCCCGGTATCTCGTCGCATATCAAAACCCGTAGTATAAGCGGCATAGCGCAAAAGAGAGGCCTTATAAAAAATACTTGCATCATTCATAGTGCCACGAGCAAGCAAATAGGCTTTTCTCAAACAATAAAGTAATCGATAAATTTTATTGTAACGGTAATCGATGCGCACAAAATTAAACTCATCTGAGAGCTGAGCAATAAGGGGCAATTCCAGATGATCCAATAAAAAACGTTCAAATCGAAGCAGTTGTGGGAAATCCTTCTCCTCAAATTCCTTAGACATGACAAACTTTATTTCATTTTCCATCTCGGCAAAATCACATTCAATCCCATCTTCTCGACAACGCGTCCAATCGATAAAGCCTAAATTTCCTCTTTCATCAAAAATGATATTTTTGAAATTAAGGTCTCCATGCACAAGAGAAAAAACACCATCAAATGAACACATACCATTAGCAATTTTCTCATAATCCAAATTGGGATTACGAATCACCACTTGATCCGTTAACTGAATGACTTCTTGATTGTAAGATTCGGGAACAATAGCTTGAGTCATTGTCCGAAGCCATTCGATTCGTTTCCCTAAACAAAATTGCTGGGCAGGGCTAAAACTATGCAACCGACAATTATTTTGGTATAAACCGCTGACGAGTTTATCCAATGCACGGATCAAATCCGATTCAATTTCTGCAATGCCGTCGAAAGTATTGGTATCTTCAAACTTAGACTGAAAAGTTCTGGGGGCACCTTCTAACGCGGCAAGGTCCATTTTAAACCCACTATAACCTCCGCTAAATAGGGGCGGCTCAAAACCAGGGATATAGCGTCCAATGGAAAGATCTTTAACTCGCTGGCAACCATCTACTTCCCGACGGACTTGATCGTGACTACCAATCTTAACCACGACCGTCTTTTCATCCGCTCCACTAACCTGAATAGCTTTCGCCAAAAAAAGCAGGCTTCCACTCCATCCTCCACTCAATTCTTGCAACTTCACCTCTCGTCGTCCCATGAACATACTTTCAATAATAGCCCGTTGGTCAGAGTTGAGTTTATGTACCATACCATCAAAAGAAAGCGTACATGATTCTTGCCAATGGATGGATTCTTGAGGAGGGGAAAGGATGCCAATCCGTTGACACAATTCGCCTACGGACTGAACCACTTGAATCAAAAGATCCGGCATCCAAATACGAAGAGCATCAATATGAGCCTGCCGATTATTACTCGCCACAAGATGTGGACAAACTAAAACATTCGGAGCACTCAATTGGTGTCTCAATGTATTGGCTGTCCCTACGATACGGATATTGGTATGAGTTCCAACAATGACGAAAATAATGTTTTCTAATTTTCTCCAATCCTCAATTATATCAATAGTGGTAATCTCCCTAATGGCTTCACGCAAAGCGAAAATCGGGATAGAAAGCGAATGTACATCAATATATTCAATCCTCCCCCGATCATAAATAGCTTTGACTGGTGCAACCACCTCCGCCCCAGGAGTATCCTTCATGCAATGCTTACCATGGCGAAGCAATTCCGGCATTTGTTCCTCATCATCAGGGTTATGCAAATCGCGAACATTTATAATACCCACTCGATTCCCTTCCTGTTGAGCAATTATGGCCTGTTCTAAAAAAAGAGTAAGCGGTCCGCGCCACTGCGTAGATTCTTCTCCCAAAAGACGATAAGCCTCTTCCTTTCCAACATGCACCTTCATGTCATCAGGAGCGGTACTTCCAACAAAATCATTCGTCACACTATCGACGATGACGATGGCCCAAGTGCCTGGTTTAGGGGTGGGGGCAGAGATCATTATTTATTGAAACAGGGGAGGAATAATAACACTTTTTGACAAAAAAGTCAATTATCTTGTATTACTTTCTATGCCCAATTTCGGCCCAGAAGTGCAATAAAAAGAAGGCTCAAACGCAGGCAACTAGTCACTACACCTCTCTATACAAATACAAACTGAGCGTGTCGGAGAATTTGATTTTTACAAATTCGAAATTGCCGTCGTTCATAAAACGGATTTTAACTTTGCCTTCAGTATCATCTTTGAGCCCAAGCGTCATGAATTCTTTGAAGATGCGATGTAATTGTCCGGCAAAAGAATTCTCTCCGTAATTTTCGGTATTTATTTTTGAGAACATCACTTGCAGGATGACGAGAGAGGGCCCGGTGACACCGAGGGTCGCCACGAGTTTTGGATCAATGTCGCAGATAAAGCGATGCGGGGTAATATGGAAATTTCCCTGGTCTTTTTTCTCCAGTTTAAATTCTCTCTCCACAAAACCACCTTCGGCGTTTTCGGATGCGATATCAAAATCAAACTCTATAAATCCGCGGAACGAACAAAAATTATTCACATACTTAGTAAGTCTTGTCGGATGAATTTTAATGTCCTTCACATTTGGCGACTCGGGAACTTCTTTTTCATCCCATTTGTAAAATTCGTTTGAGAATGCCATCCAGAATTTTCGCGCATTCATCTTCAACGTACCGTCATTGGTATCAATATTCATTGTCAACTTGCCGTGCACGGGGACAGTCAGATCATCATTCATCAGCACCTTAAAAACTTTATATTCATCAGGGCCGAACGCGGTCACCGTAAATTGTCCTTCATACGCCCGCTCACCGCTCCGATTGCTCACAACGAGAAATATACGTGAAAGTCCTTCGTGAACCATTGCACCGGCTTCTTCACAGGTTTTATTTTCAGAAGCGCAGAGTATGAAATAACTGTGCTGTTCATCATTTTTCTGAAGAGAAATTTTCTGATAGTCACTGGCAAAAGAAGCCATATAGGCGCTCACTTCGATATCCTCCCCTCCTTCATTGATATCCTCTCCAAGGTCGAAATAAAGGTAATCAACATCGGACGCCCCCATTTCTATATCAAAATAATTCATCGAGAGCGGCGCAAGCGATAAAGAAAGTGGAACAGGCGTGCTCATATCTTCGATAAGACGCGACGTAATATGTGGCTCAAGCGGAATATCGCCGTTATCGAAGGGCCGAGTCGCGGCCCCCATCTCATACAACCCCTCCTCCCCACTCACATTCAACGCAATTTGATGAAAATCCTCGCTAAACATCCCCGCCTGTGTCTGATTATTTTTGTCCGCCGCATAGGTAAGAATCTGTTCTTTCACACGTCCTTCACCAAACATGTCATACAACTCAAACCAAAAAAGCGTAGCGGCATAACTTCTGTCAAAAAGCGACTTCTCAGGGTTCGCCGGATAACGCGGATACCATTCATATTCTGAATTATGCGCCGGATCACCGATATGCTCCGCAAAAGTCGCACCTCCTTCTATGAGCCAATCCCGTTCATCCCCAAATACATTTTCCAAAAACGCATCGAGCCCCATCTCGTTATTCAGCCCCACCTCCCGCTGAAAACAGTGAAACAATTCATGCATTGCCGTAGCATAGGCATCAGGCGACGTATACCTTATATATATTAGATCGCAGGAAAGAGTTAAGCCCGTTGCCCCCTCGATATCCTGCACGATGTAGAATTTCACCGGACTCGGAGCAACTGAAAGAAGTGACTGAAATTCACTGTACCCTTTAAGCGCACCATCCAGAACGGTCTGTGCAATCCCTCCCACGCTCGCAGGCATTCCCTCACTATCAGGCAACAATTCATCCGCAGGGTAATAGACGGAAACCGCACCATCATTTAGCACTTCATAACCACTCTCATCATCGGTAAAAGAATTCACACTTGCCGCATGTGCTATCGGAACAGTCAACATCGGAATCATAGCCGCAGGGGGCATCTGTTTTTTCACATCATAACGACGTTCGCGCCAATTCGAAACATGAAAAAAACTTTCTTTGTCGGTAGGTGGAAGAATTAATGGCCGAAGAATTTTCTGCTCATTGGGGGTTAATTCGCTGAAATAATCTTTCACATACGAAAGGGCCAAATGATCAAAATTCGCCGATCCATCTTCGTAGCCGTTCACTAACTTATGTACCCGATCAAAAAGTTCCGGCTTGGTAAGCGCGCGCTTCGCGCGCGCCGAAACCATAATCTCCGCCTCGGCATTCAACTTTCCTTCCGTCGCCGCATTTTGCACCTCCAATTTCAATTCATCAAAAATCCGCCTGTCTATGGCATCCACAGAACCGCCGCCCGCAGGGAAAATCAGCCAAACCGCCGCTATCCCAGCCGCACACAACAACCCTGTGATGATCCATCTATTTTTCATAACATGAATGATTGCGCTTATACTACTTAATGCACAGCAAGAAATAAAGTAACAATACACATGAGCAAGACGAACGCTCCGCTGTGCATATAATACAAAGATACCTCTTTAAAATAACTGGCACTGCATCAATTCAAGTGCTAAAATGCCTGTGTATTACCTGCCCCAACTGTAGGGATTGGGTCACCTTAATTCTAACGCGCACTAAAGCGCGTACACTACGTTCGAGGTTATGGACAGACGCATTCAAATTTTAAAGGCGATTGTGGAACAATTCATCCAGACGGCAGAGCCCGTGGGGTCAAAAACCATCGTGCTTCATTTTAATCTCAATGTGAGTCCTGCGACAATTCGTAACGATATGGCATCACTCGAAAAAGAGGGATTCATTTTTCAGCCACACACTTCGGCGGGACGAATCCCCACC
The DNA here is from genome assembly GCA_964358905.1 of uncultured Candidatus Peribacteria bacterium. Taxonomy (GTDB): domain Bacteria; phylum Patescibacteriota; class Gracilibacteria; order UBA1369; family JABINC01; genus CAYHQD01. The sequence continues at coordinate 873 of CAYHQD010000083.1, read as the reverse complement.
GATCTCGGATATCGGCTGTTCGTAGATGAACTCGCGGACTACAAAAAAGCTCAACAGCTTGCAAAAACTACCATCGCGCACCTGATGGAACAACATCAGGCCTCAAAGGTAAAACGCAAACTATATGAAGGAATGAATATCCTCTCGCAAGCGGTTGACAACCTCTGTTTCGCCACTGTACCGGATAACGAACGGGCGTTTTTTCTCGGCACCTCGCAAATACTTCGCCAGCGTGAGTTTCTGGATGCGCCCATGCGCGCCAGCCAGGTGATAGAAGTACTCGAAGAGGGAACGCGTTTCCGCAAAACCCTGCAACATCTCGACACTGGCGATGAAGTGAAAATTTTCATAGGCCAAGAAAATCTTATCGAAGAAATCGCAAGTTGCTCCATAATTGTCACCGAATACAATCTCGACGGATACCGCGGCTACATAGGCATTCTCGGCCCCACCCGCATGCGCTACGCATACAACAAAGCGGTTCTTGAAGAAGTGAAAGGTATTCTCCGCGTATAAATCAAAAAAACATTCAACTTAATATAACTTCAATCAATGCCAAACCAAGACGACAATCAGGTAGATGAAATTCAGAAGAAAATTAAAGAACAAGAAGAATTAAACGAAAAAGCACAAAAAGCCGAAGAGATGGAAATGGCGAATCAAAATGAAAAAGACATTCAGATACAAGAACTGACCATAGTTGCAAAACAGGCCATGGCTGATCTTTCAAATTATCGCAAGCGAGTTGAAGATGAGAAAAAATCTTTCGCACAATTTGCCAATGCCGGGCTTATTCTGGAATTTCTATCCGTGGTGGATGCATTTGACCGCGCTACCTCCGCGATCCCTACACGTGCGAGCGCGAATACCCTT
>CAYHQD010000082.1:0-5659 GCA_964358905.1 uncultured Candidatus Peribacteria bacterium | reverse complement strand
GGATTTATGAATTATTTAAGAGCGCATTATATGCTTTTCGCCACATATGTCAAGTTCGACTTTTACCTCAGTGAGTGATTACCGATTATACGCCGTCAATAACAATCACAAACTCCCCCTTCGGCGGATGCGCTTTGAAATGCGCGATTGTTTCGTTGAAAGAACCCCGCACAAATTCTTCAAACTTTTTTGTAAGCTCCCGCGCGACTATACATCGCCGCTCGGGAAAATGGACCGAGAGTTCGTCGAGCGTGCGCATAAGACGATGAGATGATTCATAGAACACGATGGAATGCGGGAGAGCGATGAGGGATTTGAACAACGTCTGACGACCCTTCTTGATCGGCGGGAATCCGATATAGGTGAAGTGATGCGTCATCGCCCCGCTCGCCATCAGAGCCGTAAGAAATGCAGCCGCCCCCGGAATCGGCACCACTTGCACTCCGGCATCAATCGCACCCTTGATCAGCGCATACGCGGGATCGGAAATACCCGGAGTGCCGGCATCGGAAATCAGCGCCATGGTCTTGCCGCTTTTGAGTTCACGAATAAGGGCTTCATGCTTCGCAGAGGTGGTAAAACTGTGAAACGAAGTCATGGGCGTAACAATGCCGCAATGATCGGCAAGCACGCGACTATGGCGCGTATCTTCGGCGAGAATCAGCTGCGCTTCTTTTAGGACTTTCACCGCGCGAAACGTGATGTCTTCCAGATTTCCGATCGGTGTGGCAACGATATAGAGCATGCGTACAGTTTATATGATTTTCTTTGAAACGGAAATGTTTGGTTCTTTAATATAGTAAGGGAGAGCGCGATCAGTTGCAAATCTGGCAAGTGCGTTTTCTTTCAGAAGTTTTTGGAGAGCTTGGCCGAGGGAGAGAGTACGCGGTTGAATAAGGGACGGGTCCGAAAGTATAGCGAGGTGCTGTTCGTTCAGTTCGCCGTAAAACGTTTTTTTTAATGTTTTTAGAAGTGCTGGATCATGTCTCACATGAGTTTGGAAACCGGTGAGTTCAAATAGATCCTCTTTACCCGCGCTGATATAGATCGGCAGTTTTTTCTCCTCTACTCCATAGAGAGTCCACATATCGATTGCATACAATTTGCACCCAAGCTCATATGCAAATGAATTGGCCGCCGTCACTCCGACACGGATGGAGGTAAATGCCCCGGGACCGACGACGACAACTATTTTTTTTATATTATGTGCGCGGTTTTCAATGATTTTTTTTAACAGATCAAACAGCGTTTCCATGTGTTTCATCTTCGATACTTTCACACAGTCATGAAGAATGGCATTCTTCTTCACGCTTTTATCAAGTAGCGCCACCTCGACACTCGAAATACATGTATTGATACCAAGAATCATAACAAAAATTACACCACGTCGTATTATAACGTATCCAATACAAAAAACGAGTGAACATCAATACACCTTCTTCAGTTCCACACCTTTATAATAATATTTGATGATATCTTCAAATACGTAGCCTCGGCGTGCCGCCTCGGCCGCCCCACAGCCGCTCAGTCCCACTCCATGTCCGCTAAACGCGATAGATTCACAGAGAGGATCAGGTACTGAAATCAGATACGGCGTATCCGTCCAGCCCCAGACCTCATTGGCACTCTTTGTCGCAGTGCCATCAGTAGAACTGAAATACGGCGTTTTCACCACATTGCCTTCGTACGTCACCATCATACCCTGCGTATCAGCCGCCGCCCTCACAATCTCCGGAGCTCTTTTTTCAAACCCATACCCCAGATATTTCTGACTCACCTCCGGATCATCATCGAGCTGGTATGGCATGCCTGGAAATTTCTGACCCTGTGTCATGTAAAAGTACGCATATGTACGCGCAAGCACCATCATCGCCTTCACTTTTTCATACGGATCCGTGTTCGACACTTCTGCAATTCCCCGCACATAGTGTTCGAGAGGCAATTCGTTGATAACCGCCAGCCCCGCCTTGGCGGGGGCTTTTTCTCCCACTTTTTCTTCCGGCACATAACGCACTTCGATCACCCCGCGATATTCGTTGTCATTGAGACTTGCATTCCACGCAGGACGATGTTCAAAATTTGCAATACGCATCACTCCCCCATCACTTTTTATCCTTACGGGATAAGCCGTCGTCACCACTTTTTCGCCCATACGTACGCTATAGTTTCCTCCGTCATAACTTACATAGATTTGCTCTCCTTTTCGTAATTTTTTGCCGTTATTCAAATGAGTTCCCGCCGCATCAAAAATCTCCATTGCGCTATCGGCGGTTAAAATGGGATCGCCGGAGAAAGAAAGTTTTATGCGAATATTTTGGCCCAAAGAAACGGAAGAGGATTCAGGATCAGGCACTGAAGTACCCGCGCCTTCCTCCACAGTGGTGAATTCAAACCTCAGCGGCAATTTGCTCAAGCGTTTTCCATTGTTTCTCAGCACTAGATTGACGAAATAAGCTCCGGGTTTTTCAGGGGAAGTCAGATCAAACGATACCTTAGTCTTACCGTTTCTGAATACCTGCGGCTTTTCCATCAGTTGGTTTTTCACTCCTATGGTTGGTGATTTGAGGAACGTGATGACGAGACGATCCTTGCCTACGCGTTTCCAGGTTTCCTCAGAATTATTCTGCAACTCCACCCATACGCGGCGCGTCTCTTTTGGCAAGAAGTTTTGGTCACTAGAGTGAGAGAGAATGGATACACCGCTAGTCGCGGGGCCATTTACACGAAATGAAAACTCTTGCGTAGACTTGGAACGCACCACACTCCCAGAGCGTGACTCTCCCCTCATCACAATTTTCACTTTCTCTACGAAATCACCTGTCGTATCTCCGGCTTTAAATGTCATTTTAAATACGCCCTCCTGTCCGGGTACAACCGTCTCCGTCACCATCTCCCCGCTTTCAAGAAATATATTTTCGGTACTCATACTCATAACTTCCATCGCCCCCTTGCGCCATGTTAGATTACCATTGTTTTTGAGACGAATTTCCGCAACCGTACTTTGCTTCTTACGAAGCACAGATGCAGGTGACTTTTCCATCTTCACCAATTCAAATGCGACGATCGCAGGCTCCATATAGACGGGAAAAAGCAGGCGATTCTCGGACATAACCTCATCGTTTTCGAGGTAGAGATAATAATTTTTGAGGCCACTGACGAGCGTACCATTCATGGCGATATCGAATGTGGCGGTCTGTCCGGGTTCTATGCGCACTTCTTTCTGTCGCCCCACGACGGTATCAAATTGCGCCACGTTTTTTTCTCCATTTTTGTAGACCAGAGCAGTAGAACGACTCCATGTTTTCGTCCCCGTATTTTTTAATTTTACCTGTACGGTTTTCGTCTCCTCGGGATTTAAGGACACGATGCTTTGATCACCGACTTGGAGGAAATCAAGCGAGGCGCCAGCCGAGGCTTCTCTCACTCCCTTTTCTATGTCAGTCTTAGATCTTCGCCCCTCCAATTCTGCCTTTATCAACTGCCGCACGGAAGCGAGTTTTTCATAAAGATATTTGCCGGGACACGCGGTACTTTGCGCATCACTATGTCCGGATATCACATATAAATTTTCTCCCCTCATCGACACGATGTCCTCGGGGTCCAAATTATATTTTTCCGAAAGATCGGTGAGCAGATGAATCAACGAACGCACAGCATCAAATTTCACTTCGTTCTCTTCGTAATTGCCAATGATCGCCACACCAACCGATCCGACATTGAAGTCGGCCGTATGAGCTCCCACCACGGTATCACCGCCGTACCTTCCCTCAAACACATTTCCATATTCATCAATCAGATAGTTGTATCCGATATCCCCCCACCCGCGCGACACCGTATGATAATAATAAATCGCACGCATCGCCGCATACGTATCGGTAATCGCATCTTCCTGAGAAGCGGTATGATGGATGATTAGCGCCTTGATCGGCAGTTTCGGATATTCGAGAGGCCACTTAAGCAGACGTCCGCTTTCATCTTTTTTCACCGTTTTGCCGAGTGCAATTTCATCAGCATATTTTTCCGATATCTCTTTGTCAACCTCCTGTACCACAGGTTTACCCTGACCCTCAAACATGCGCAATGATTCATTCGCACCCCACATTTCTCTCGAAATCACGGGGATATGGTCCCGATCAGGTGAAATTTTAAACGCCGCTTTTTCAAGCGCACTTGGAGTGTCAAATCTCGTGCTATCATCAGCACCAATAATTCGAGCTTCTAGCGTAGCAATTGACTGCTCAGGTTGCGACACCGCATCAGTGCTATCTATATACGTAAATTCCACGTTTTTGATCTGTGGAGTAGCCGAGCTTTGGGAAGTGGCAAGCACTATTTTATACTGGACCTTGGTAGACCACGCGGTACGGATGAGTGAATACGAGCGGCCTGCACCCTTCGCGTCCATATCAATTTCATGAGTCACCCGAATCCATTCGGAGTTACCCCCATCGGCTTTGCGAGTACGCACATATAGTTCACTCTTTGTACCTGTCGGTACATTTTCATCCCACTCGATACCAAGTGCATGAAATGGAACACGCGCCAAAAGCCAATCAGACACAAACACTTCCTCATCATCATACACACGCTCCACTTGCCCGCTCGCATCGGCCGTCTGAGAAAACGGCAATACAAACGTTTCATCGGTGCTCATCGTTCCCACTCTGAACCCAAATTCCTCTTTGTATGTTTCATTGCCTGAAAAAACCACCCTTCGCTCTTCGTTCTCTCTTAAAAAAAACAACCCGCCGAACATCGCGCACATCATCAAAATAACAAGACCATACGCATATTTTTTTACAGAACTCGTCATAAGTACTATCAGGTTATCGCGCTATGTTTATATAATCTTTTTATTTTAGCATAATTACATTTATTTCTCAATTCCGACCTGATAAAATCGAAGAGCTTTCCTCAAATTACATTTTATTCTTTCATTTATTTTTATGGCCGAAGTTGCTTTCACCGATCAAAATTTCACCGATACCGCGCTCAAGAGCAACAAACTCGTCGTGGTGGATTTTTTCGCCACTTGGTGCGGGCCTTGTCAGATGATGGCGCCGCATATTGAGGAACTTGCGCACGAAATGCCCGATGTCGTAATCGGCAAACTCAATTCCGATGAAAATCCCGAGACGGTCACTCAGTACCAGATTATGAGCCTGCCGACCATCGTGTTTCTCAAGAACGGACAAGTCGTGGACAAAGTGATCGGCTACCAATCAAAAGACGCCCTCGAAGAAAAAATCAACGGGCTAAAGTAGTTTTTTCTACGCAAATGCCGACTCTTCATCCTAGTTGCGCTTATACTTTGCCGATCGTTTTCCCAATCTTCATCTCCCACGCACGTCAACGCACGTCAGTGCGTTTTCCCCATTTTCATTTCCCCATCTTCATCTCTATCATACGCTCGTCCATCACATGCGCGATGTCATGATGTTGTTTGCAAAGCGGTGCTATGAAGTACGGATTGTGACTCTGACTTACGCCAAATCTGGCCGTATGATGGATGTTTTTCGCGACTTCATTTTTCGTTTCAATTTTCACCTCTATTCCACATGCTTTTTTACTTGTTTCATCATCCGATTTCTCATCCATTTCCCAACCTCCAAAAGTGTTCGGACGAACACTTTTAGCCCAATTTGATGGCTTGCACAAG
>CAYHQD010000081.1:0-5664 GCA_964358905.1 uncultured Candidatus Peribacteria bacterium | reverse complement strand
CATCCGGTTTCTCTTTTTTGATCACTTCCTCGGCAAAATACGGATTCACGGGCAAAAAATATACCTTGTCCGCAAGCCCCTAACTCGTCTGATTCGTCGCGATATTCGGGTTTATGAGCACAGTTTTGATCCCTTCCTCTTTCAAAGCCTTTATCGCTTGTGATCCTGAATAGTCAAACTCCCCCGCTTCACCGATTTTTAGCGCGCCGGAGCCGAGAATCAGCACTTTTTTCGGATGAATCCGAGCTTTTTTTCGCGAAGCCAGTTTCTTCTTAAAGAGCTGCATGGAGGAAGGGTAACCTTTGATTATAATACGCACTTCGCTACGCTACGCGCGTCGTTTTCTCAATCTTACAAAGATTACCAAAAGTTCTCAATGGGAAAATAGGGCGTTCGATTCGTCAACCGTTTATTATAAAAAAGCCTCACTTAAGTCTTGACAAAAATCTTATTCGGAAGTAGGGTTAAAAACAGAATAGAGTTTTTGTCAAGTATCGAAATACCTGAATAGTGACATTTTAATCCCTCTTATGCAACCCATAGGTTTGAGCAGTTATCCAGCTACCTACGCAGTAGAGACGAGGAGCGCTGAATCGCAGTATACGCCGAGCAGTTACTCGGAAGAGTATTCCCTCTCAAAGTACTTTCCCAAAGGCAGTGTTTACTTTTATGCATTCCCGGCCGGAGAAGAATCGGGCTTCTTTAATAATATAGCCCCATGGATTGAAGAACTGGTTGCCGCGAGACCGCTTTTGTGCGCTGGACCGGATATCAAGGTACTGACTTTTGCCCCGTCCGCAGAGAGCCTGGTCTGGCAACTTATGGATGAGCTTGGAACCGAAATGATTTCGCCAAGTCGTATCATGCTTCTTCCCCGATCTATCACATCCGATGTGGAGGGAGCGGCGAGAAATCAGGCGATCAAGGGTGAAATAGCCCAAATAGCCTCAAAAGGAGAGATCATAATGGCACAACCTTATACGGATAAATCCCTGAGAAACGCATTTCAAATCGCACCCGAAATAACCGTCTTTCTGAACGATAAAAAAAATATGAACAGTTACATCCATGAGAAATACCTGCCAAAAGAGTACGGCCGCTATGAAAATGGTAAAATTTTCGCCGATTCGCAAGACACGCTTCCAATTCCATGTGTAATAAAAATCTCTTCTTCCAGCGCGGGCGATGGCGTACGTATTTGCAGAACTGCCGAAGATTTAGAAATGGCGAAAAAGGATTTTTCACCTCGAAGCGGTCTTGTCATCGCATATGAATTTATCAAGTCCGTAAAGAACTATTGCATCCAATTCGGCATACCGTTTGATACGCAAAAAGAGATTGAAATAATCGGCTTCAACGAACAGGTCATTGGTAAATGCGGAGAATTTCTCGGGGGTATGGTGCCTGCCATCCAGCACAAAAAAGAACTCGAACCCGTATATGAAGCGCTCTTACACGAGATCCTGCCAAAAGTGCGCGCCATGGGCTGGTATGGAGTGGGCGGACTGGATGTGCTTTTGACGGAACAAGGCGACTTTTATTGTATCGACCCGAATTTCCGCATGACGGCAACCTTCGCATTCGTCACACAGGTAAGGAATAAAAAAATCAAGAAATCGCTTCTCGGTTTCACCGGAACATTCAACGGGCCGGAGGCCGCCTTCCGTGACAAAATTCTTCCCATTGCACGTTTCGGAACCGATGCACAGTTATTGAATATAGTCTCCTTGACACATAAAGACGAAGCATACCGATTCAATGGCGCAATTGTGTTTGGGGAAAATGAAACACCTGAATATATCGCGAAAAAACTTTTGGATCGCGGTATAGAGAGTTTGGCGCTAAGTTGTCTCGCCTCGTGATTTACAGAAAATATACCGGAGGAATAGGTTTGATAAACTCTTGTGCGAGGGTATAGCGATACGCCCCTTGGTTCGGGATCACGATCACATCGTCGTTTTCGACCTTTTTTGCAAAACAATAGTGTCCCCATACATCTCGAGGAGTGCAGAGGGATCCGTAAAGAGTGAAATTAAGTTCACGGCGAGCCGGGTGAGTTAGATTCACGAGAGGATAGTAAAAATGTTCGCCGAATTCCCACCCCAGCGCATTGAGACCACCATCTGTGATACCGACCAAAAATCGCTTCACATCTACGACTTTCACCACTATATGCATGGCAGTGGTAGAGATGATACGACCGGGTTCCACATAAAATTCACAATTCGGTAAAAATTTTAGATGTTTTTTCACTGCGGATGAAATGACCTTCGCATACTGTCTCGGAGTTTTTGATTCCGTCACATAATAAGGTTCTTTAAACTCGGTTTTTTCACCACAGGCGGCGGCGGCCTGCTGTATAAATACTCCGCCGTGTAGTGTGCAAGGATAACGACCAGTCCAAGGATAATATCCTTCAACTTTATCGGGAAAAAATCCCCCTCCCAAATCGATAAATTTCAGCTCTTCGCGCATGCCCGGAGTAAAATGCTTTTTGATATACGCTCCGAGCAATTCTATCACTTTCGAGTATTTATCCGACTCTTTATTCCAGCTCAAATGAGACTGTATCCCTTGAAGTTGAATGTAGGGGATTTTTTTACCTTCATCCCAAAATGCTTTCAAATCCTCCAATGGAATTCCGAATTTATTACCCAAATGGTAGTGGGTGAAAATGCGCACGCCCGCATTAATCTTTCTCTTCAGTCTCTCCGCGAGGCGCCCCAGTCGTCTCAGCTCGTTAAAATTATCAATATGCACGGTAACTCGATTCGCGTATTTGAGAGCGAGCGTAAGCTCTTCATCCGTCTTGCCCGGGCCGCTGAATACGATGTGTTTTGATCCCGCTTTTATCGCGAGTTTGAGTTCTCTGCCACTCGATACGTCCAAACCGAAACCCTTTTTGGTCACCGTTTCGAGAATGTAAGGGTGATAATTTGATTTCACCGCATAATAAGGTCTGCCCGGAAGATACGCGGAAAATGCGGCTTTGAAATCATCGACGCTTTTTTCCAAATTCGCACGATCTATAAGATAAAAGGGTGTGCCGTATTTGGCGACCAGCTTAAGAATTTCTTTCTTTTTTCGATGTATATCGTCAACGACAGAGGTCAGGTGAATCCTGCGACCATGAGGTTCTTTTTTCAAAATCTCAAGGACTCTTTTCTTACTTTTCTGATAATTTTGCACGTACATGTCCCCATTTTACAAAAACCAATCGTTTAGTCCATGAAAAATGGGAAGTTACTTCTCGCCACGAAATTGCAGGGCTTCCATAAGGTGCGGGGTTTGGATTCGGGGAGAGGCGGCAAGGTCGGCGATGGTGCGGGAGAGTTTGAGGAGGCGGTGATAGGTACGATAGGAGAGATGATAGCGGGTGAAAGCCTGCTTGAGAAGAAGTTGGCTTTCTTGATTGAGCACGCAGTGGGCGCGCAGTTCTTGCATGGTCATAGATGCGTTTGTATGGAGAGTGCCGGAAAACCGCTCGGCTTGGATGAGGCGAGCGCGTTGTACGTCTTCGCGTATCGATCCGCTGGTCTCGGTGTGAGATGGGATCGCAGAGGAGGCCACCGCCAAGTCGGGGCTCGAGGTCACGGTGACCCATAGATCTATACGGTCTTTGAGTGGACCGGAGAGACGTTTTTCGTAGCGTGATCTTTCACTTACCGTACAAGTGCAATTTCGGTTTTCATCGAGTGCGAAACCGCAAGGGCAAGGATTATATGCCGCAACCAAAATAAAATCGCATGGATATGTGCACTTTTTATGCAGGCGGCTGATGCTGATTTTCTTATCTTCGAGAGGTTGACGGAGCGCTTCGAGCGTATCGCGCGGGAACTCGGCGATCTCATCGAGAAAAAGCACTCCCTTGTGAGCGAGGGAAATTTCGCCTACGGCCGCCCCGCCTTGGCGGGGCGAGCCGCCTCCCGCGCCCCCTCCTCCAATGATCGATATTTTCGAAGTCGTATGATGGAGCGAGCGGAAAGGGCGCGCGACCTTCAATGTGTGGTTGAAATCCCACGTACGTGCATTATTCGCCACGGAGTAAATCTCGGTAACTTCCAGGCATTCTTCGGCGGAGAGCGGCGGCAGGATACTCGGGAGTGCCTTGGCAAGCATACTTTTGCCGGAGCCGGGCGAACCGACCAAACACACATTATGTCCTCCAGCCGCCGCGATCACCATCGCCCTCTTCCCCATCATATTTCCCTTTATGTCCGCAAAATCCACCTCGGGAATTTCTTGTATTAAAGTCTGCCCGGGCAGACTTTTTACACTCATATTAAACTTCAAATCTCCCTCCATCACCTCTTTCAAATACCCCGCGCACAAAATCTCAATACCACCGATCAGCCCTGCCTCATCGGCGTTTTCATGCGGAATCACCACCCGTTTAAATCCCTGCGCACGGGCCATTTTCACGCTTGAAAGCACGCCCGCCACTGGTTTCACTCTGCCATCCAGCGACAATTCCCCAAGAAAAAGCGTCTCACGCAAATATATCTCATCGCTCCACACACATTTCTTTTTGACCTCTTGTCCAGCCAGGAGAAGCCCCACGGCCATACCCAAGTCATAACACGTGCCGGATTTAGGCACATTGCTCGGCGCGAGATTTATAATTTTCTTGGTCTGCGGATATACATAACCGGAAGCTTTTATTGCGGCATACACCCGTTCACGCGCCTCTTTCACCTCCGTCCCCGCGAGCCCGACGATGATACATTGCGGCAATCCGTTCACCACCAACACTTCGATCTCGGTGAGAATCGCTTGAAGTCCGATGAGAGTTGATGAAAAAAGTCTTGTCATCATTGGCGCAAAATAAAATATTAAAAGCCGGATATTAAAGGGATATTAAAGACAACCGTGTCCATTCATAGCACGCGTCTTTAAATTTTTTCTAAAAACGGATTAAAACCACTCGTTTTTCATATAAATCCGGATTTGCGCCACTATTCTTTGATTCTCATTTCCCACACCTTTTCTTCATCTCCAAATCGTACCACTCCCTCGTCATTTACCTCCACACGGCTGAGCGGCGTCTTCGATTCGTATAATTGTACGTATGTTTTCATCGCTGTATCGTACTTGATAAGTGAGGTCTCCCCTGTCCGAATCACATCGATCTTCGCACTGCCATTGATCTTCTTTCCTTCAAGGGGATTGTACTCGCCAGGTGTCGCGAATATCACCGTCCCACTGTCATACCATATCGCCGCACCCGGCATACCGACTATGGAGGAAGCCCCCTTCTGCTCTCCCGCAAGTGAGTAAAATTCATACGCGACAAGCGTCTCGCTGTCGGAAAACCGCGTGCCCACCATGAGCGTTGCACCATCCGTGCTCACGCGTACGTCCTTCACCCCTTGCAAAGTCATGATTTTCTTGCGACTCGACTCCACTAGGTTGACCAAAAAAAGATCGCCTTCAACTCGATCATACACAAATACCATATTTTCATCCTCGGATACAAAAAGCGTTGGATCAGCGATGGGAGATGTGAATCCAGCCTTTAATTCCACTTTGCCCGGTGTGAAAGCATAGAGCGCCACTTGCAACTTCGATTCTTCGGTAGGCACTTCATCGGTGAGGAAATACAGTGTTTCCGATTTTTGTGCGAAGGCCGCGGAAGTTACATTGCCAAGGTTTATTTTTTTGAGT
>CAYHQD010000080.1:0-5665 GCA_964358905.1 uncultured Candidatus Peribacteria bacterium | reverse complement strand
GTTGTGCGATAGTTGCCTGATCGCGCATTGCACCGACGAGGACTACATCGGGGTCTGCGCGGTGCGCCGCGCGCTGCGCGGCGCCAAAACTTTCCGTATGACTTTTAACCTCTCTTTGTTCTATGAGAGAAAGTTTATTTTCGTGTACGAATTCGATCGGATCTTCAATTGTAATGATGTGTGATGACGCATTCCTATTTATCTCATCTATTATGGCGGCTAGCGTGGTGGATTTTCCCGATCCAGTCGGTCCAGTCACGAGCACCAGTCCGCTTTCCAACTTGGTGATATTTTTTAGTGCCGCCGGAAGTTGTAATTCATCAATCGTTTTTATCGTATGAGGAATCGGCCGCATTACGATGGATGGTCCGCGATGTTGCACAAACATATTTACTCTGAAACGTCCGATGTTTTCGATATGCGAAGAAAAATCTATGTCTCTCGACTGTGCAAATGCATCCAGTTGTTCTTTATTGCAGAGATAATTCATATATTCCTCACACATTTTTTCGTCCAAAGTAGGATGCTCTTTGATTTGCACCAGTTTCCCATTGATGCGGAGCGCAGGTATGCTTCCACAGGAAATAAATATGTCCGATGCGCCGTACTCCACCGCAGTTCTCAATATTTTTTCTATCTGTGCACTCATAGGTTTATTTATTCTTTATATTTTAGCAGAAAATCGAGTTTTTTAGAAGGGTGAATTTATCAAAAGTTCCGCTAGGTATGGAGATATGACCCACTCCAAGAAGAAAGGTGTATAGCGCAATAAACAGGCGATCAAAGCAAATTTCCTACGTAGGAGATTTGACAAGGCGTAAGATTTATTGTCCCATCATTTTGCCTTCAGCATCTCACAAATTTCCTCCAGTATTTTTCTACCTTCTTCCACTGTCTCCACATGTACCACTTTGGCGCGATATTCGCTTGCATTGGGAAAATCTTTGATGGCGCTGGCAAGGTATTTGCGCATTTCAAGCATGCCTTTTTTCTCACCTTTTACTTCCGCGGAAAGTTCCATATGGGTGATAAACCAGGGTACTTTTTCTTCGAAGGTGGCGGGTGCGCGATATCCCGTTTCTCCGTGAAACGCTTCCCAGATTTCACGCATGACCCACGGATTGCCCATTGTGCCCCTGCCGATCATCAGTCCGTCAAGATTGCCCAGTTTTGCTTTTGCGTCCGCTGCGTTTCGTATATCGCCGTTGCCGATTACCGGTATGGTGACCTGCTCTTTTACCTTGTAGATAAGTGAAAAATCCGCAGTTCCCGTGTACATCTGTTTGGCGGTGCGGCCGTGGATGGTGATGAGTTTCGCGCCGGCCTTTTGCATCTTTTGACAGTAATCGACGATAAATGCTTCATCTCTCGTGCATACGCCAAGCCTTGTTTTGATGGAAACGGGTAACTTGGTCGCCTCTGCAGTCGCCTGTACGATTTCCACTGCGAGTGTTGGTTTTTCAAGCAGAGCCGAGCCATGATCCGAAGAAACCACTTGTCGCGCCGGACATCCCATATTGATATCTATCGCATCCACTCCGAGTTCTTCGAGTATTTTCGCCGCTTTTGCAAAATGCTCTGGTTTTTTACCGAAAATCTGCGCGATGATAGGACGTTCCACTTTCGGATTGAATGCAACTTGCGCCAAGGTCGCTTTCGACCCGTACGCAATGCCATCCACGCTGGTGAATTCGGTGAAGCAGACGACGTGCGGTGCAATTCGTTTTACCAACTGACGGTACGCGCTATCGGTATAGCCGGCCATTGGTGCAAGGCAAATAATCGGCCGCGGAAGATTGTCCCATGAAAAACCGGTCATAAAAAATTATTCAATTTTCGGTAGTACGTTTTCGATGGCTCCCCACGTTGCCTCACCCGATTCTGGTACAATGATCGTCACTTGATCTCCCATTTGCGCTTTGAAATAGGTGACCGATGCAAGCAATACTTTATATGATTTTTCGTTTATGATGACCTTGTATTGTCCATTGTCATTGAGGAGAGGTCCCACGATATGTTTGCGAGGGATGGGGCCGATTTGCTTGTAAAGAAACATGCCATCGGGCTTGATGGTCAGCTTGAGTACGTCGCCTTCCACCAGTTTTGATTTAGATGCGTAGTTTGCAGGAACCGGGTAAATTTTGTTGCCCGGGCCGATCATCTGTTCGCCGTTGAATATTCCCTCGATCACGGTGCCTTCTTCGGATTTGCTCTGTGACATGGAAGCCGCGAAACTGCTGTAGTCACGCGTGCTTTTGATCTCTCCTCCCGCCAGTTCGATGAGCAGGTTTTTCGCAGAATGAAGACTGCTCTCCGCATTATCAAGCATTTCTTTGATGAGCGCTATGGTTTCCGAGGAATTTTTTGTCATGTTTGTTTTCGAGTAAAGGAATTATATCAGACTGTATAAGATTTACAACTCGTGGTTCTCTATTTTAACTCCTTTCTCCTGCTTGTCAAGCCATCGTTGAATAAGTACACGTCTGGTGATACCGACATTGGAGAAAATACGGAAAGTGAAAACCACCGTTGCGGCGAGATAAAGGTCGAGTCCGAGCCGATCTCCGAGGTAGGTGATGCCCACGGCGAGGATGGTATTGAAGAAAAGTCCAGTGAGAAAGATGAGCGGATCATAGTCATCGCGCGTGCATTCCGCCCGGATCGCGCCGAAGAGTGCATCGAGCATTCCGATGATCACCACCGCGGTGTAGCGTGTGAATTCCACGGGTATATTGAGTTCGATTGTGAGCCCGATGATAATTCCCGCCAAAATTCCTACGAGTGACCAGACCATGAGAGCTTTTATATCGCACCCACGCTACACTACGCGTAAGCGAAAGTAAAATTATTTCCGCATGAATATCACTTTTTCACCCTTGCTTCCGGCGATGCGCAGATCGATGTACGCAAGAGGTGTGGTATGGATATTGAGTTTTTGTTCCGCCGCTTTCAATTTGGAGAGTTGCGCTTTGTAATCTTGTGTCATATCGAGCCAAATGGAGAAATTTTTCTCGGTGCGCAGGTGGTATTCGCGCGCTTTTTCCAGATAGAGTATATCAATTATTTTCATGTTGAATTTCTGTTCGAACAATTTTTGAGCTTTCAAAATATCTTCCAGTTGAGTGCCTGTCATCACTTGTTCGCGAGAATTGTATGCCTTCTCTCGATCCATCACGATGTATGGTAAGTTCGCATCTTCCGCATCCGCGAGCGATACGGTGCCCATGGTGTTCAGGACGTATTTACGTTGTACTTCTTCGACATATACCTGCAAATTCGCCACTTCGGGATATTTTTCTATATACACATATAGCTTATTGGGAAGGCGTCGTTTGATACTTATTTTTTCGATTTCGGGATATTTTGCAATCAGTTCTCTCGTCAGCTCGGACTTCTGTACGCTGAAGATGAGCTTGCCTTTGTAGACGTTTACTTCACTTAAGATGACGTCGTGATCGATTCGCGTCTCACCTTCAAACAGCGCTGTTTCCGTGACGATGAATGTTTCTGAAAAAAAGATGAGATACCCTACGTAGATTAGCCCTGCGAGCAGGAAAAAATACAGAAAAAACTTTCCGCTTCGTTTAAGAGGATTCGAGGAAAGGACGCGATCTATCTGAGAACGTTCTTTCACTGGATATGCCGTACTTCTTTTTCGACGGTAACTCGAAAATTTGGTGTACAGAGAAATATTCGTTTTTCTTTTTTTGAACAGCATTGAGGAATAAACCTATGAGTTTATGCTTTGGCGCGTGTTGCAATGATCGCCGCTTTTCTCGCTTTGGCATTCGCTTTGTTTTTTCGCTTGCGCAGCTTGTTCTTCGGTCGTACGAATCCTACCAGTCCGTGTTGATGTGAAGATGATTTATTACTCATAATGAAATTAAGCGTTGGCAGTATATGTAACTCACAAACGAGAGTCAATACTTGGCCTCGTTGACCCTGTCCCATTTCTATACTACCAATGAATATGCAAAATACGTCAATACGCCTCCGAGTATCAGATGCACCATGCCGCATAGTGTTGCAAACCCTTCGTTTTTTAGTTTTCTACGTGCGAAGTTCATGAGTTCATCGGGAAACCATACGACGAATACACCTCTGAGGAACATAAGCCATCCTACGAGTGCGAAGAGTCCCACGAGATCCAGACTCAGGCGATGTTCTACCGTCAGTACCGCGAGACCGAGGATGATATTTATTATACCGAGAACGAGAATGACCGGTGCATTTTCAAGTAATTGTTTCAAGGTGCCGAGCATTCTTTTTCTGTCAAAAAGAACGGCGAACCCTATGATGAGCATCATCACTCCGAGTATCAGCGATAGTTCAAACATATATGAATGGATTAAGTATAAACTGATCTATTATATACACTTTTTCTGCAACTGCAAAACATTATTACGTATGGTGTTGATATACCTTCTGTTTTTTCCTGCGATCTTCTTTCGAATCGTCATGCGGCTCGGCATGAATGAGGACTTCGGAGTGAGGAAACGCGGTGTGTAATGCATCTTCCAGTTTATGCGTCATGGTGTGTGCGTAGGCGAGTGAGGCGGTTGGAAAAAGTACGATATGGCAGTCGATGAAGTAAACCGATCCCGATTTGCGCGTGCGTAGGTTGTGGTATGCGTTGACCTCACGGAAGCCGGTAATGATCCGTATGATTTCTTTTTTTACATTCTCCGAAAGTTCGTGGTCCATCAGACAATCATACGCATCTTTGAAAATTTTTGATGTTTCATATATGATATAGAAACCTATGAGGAGGGCTATGAGGGGGTCTATGATAGTCCATTTAGTGAGTGAGACTACAAAAATAGCCAGCAATATTCCTGCGTTTTGATAGATGTCCGTCAGATAGTGGAGGGCGTCGGTTTTGAGAATTTGAGAATTATATTTTTTGCCCACGTGTTTTAGGCGCATGGTGATGAAAATACTTGCGAGCGTCGAAAAAAGCATCACCCATAGGCCGCCTTCAAGTCGTTGTAATGGTGAGGGAAGAATAATATGGTATATGCTTCCAATTATTATAAAGACGGCGGATGCGAAAATTATGAGTGCCTGAAAGAGTGATGCGAGGCTTTCGATTTTGCCATGACCGAAACGATGTTCCGCATCCGGAGGTTTTCCGCTCTCTCGCAGTGCGAAAAAATTTACGCACGAAGCCAGGACATCGAAAAGTGAGTCGAGACTTGAGGCGAGCAAGGCGAGTGATCCAGTGAGGATACTGAAGAAAAGTTTGAGTGCGGCCAGTGCTATAGCGCTACACATTGAAAGGATTGCCGCGTTACGCGTGACTTTATACCTAGTTTCTCCGGTTTTTATTCCTGAAAAATTCATGCAAAATTGAATTCCAAGATGCTTACACTCCCGATGGTCGTGTATACCTATGGTCGCGTGTGCCAGAAAATAACCTTGTCGAAAATGCGCGTCAATAGCTCATCTACGTGCGGCCTCACAAGTCCGATACAATATAGAGCCAGAGTAATACCGTAAAATGCGAAAAACACAGCAAGTATTTTTGTTAAATCGGTTGATGGACTGGGGTGATATGTTCCGATCGTGGTGACCACCATACCCGTGTAGAAAAAGGAGTCTACCAACGACCAACGTTCGAGTATATGAAATAATACGGTGCCCGTCGTGAGAAGGATGACGATAT